>JBBKWJ010000054.1:0-6849 GCA_037968895.1 Acidimicrobiales bacterium | reverse complement strand
GCGTAGTGCTCGGTCTTGACCATATCGACCCCGACGAACACCTCTGCATCTGTTCCATTCATCCAAGTTCCTCCTGCGCGGTTCTGTCGTTTGAGACCGCCAGAGGGCGCAGCTGCCGTCAACCACCTTACGAATCAGCCCCAAAGTGCATGTTCCTGTCAGAGGTCAACCGAACCCAAACACGACGGGTGGCAGCACCCGCCCCGAGGTTCGAGCACCCGAGTGTTCTCGGTTAGTCAAGCTCAAGGACGAGCCTCAACGCGTCGTCCACTGCGACTATCTCGTCGTGGGTCAAGCGCCCGACGAAATCGCCGAGTCGTTCAGGTGCAACGGCAGAGGTCTGCTCAACCAGAACTCGGGTTTCGGAATCACCGACGACTATCGTCGGTCGAAAGATCCGTTCCGGCGACGAGCGCGAGGTTGGTGCAACTAGGACCGTCGACAGCATCAGGTCATCGGATTGCACGATCACTCCGTAGCGCGCGCCTTGTTGCTCGTGCCCGCGAGTCGATTGAGCGGCGCGAAGCCGGTGTATGTCACCACGCACGGAGCTCGTCCATCTCCCCAGACACTCGGCGGCTCTCAGCCCGATCATCATCATCGTTCATCAGTTCAAGAGACTCGGCCCGCATCTGCTCGCGGCGGCGTAGCCGGACCGCGTCCACGAGCGCCTGGCGGATCGCCTCAGATGTTGTCGATCCGTCGGCGGTGAGTTCGGCGAGAGCGCGCTCTGAGCGTTCGTCTGTCCTAAAATTGAGTACAGCCATACGATAAAGTGTAGTACTGATTGTAAGACACTGCAACAACATGACGTCATACATTTGGTCGATTCGCTACTACTCGTCCGGTGATGGAGCCGAACAGTGATCTTGCGCGTCCACCCACCGATTTCATTGCGGACATGGCATCACTTCACGCCAATCGCACGCGCCTGACCGTTCGGCACAAGGCAGTAACGGCGAGCATGGTATTCGGTGGTCGCCGGCTTGAGCATTGCTATCACCGCAGTTCTGGTTGCTTCGGTCCTGATCGCGGCCGGGATAGCGCAAGTCACGCGGGAGCGTCGCAATGATAAACAGCGTTCGACGTCCGCATTCGTGTTTCACACTCTGGCGGCCGCTGGCAACGAAGCAGGACCTCGTGCTCTGCGTGACTGAGGCCAGAACTGCGACGGAGGATCTCCTCGAGCCGCCTCTGCGAGCATGCGGTTTGACTAGTCGGCGCCGAACCCGGTCAGGCCAGCGAAACTCAGCTTCGCCTGGGCCTGAAGCAGATCGGGGTCTTCCCCAAGCGCAATCTGCACGAGCAAGTTCGTGAGTTGAAAGTCGATTAGCGCCACTGCGACATCGGTGGAGATGGTTGATGGAACTTCGCCCGTTTCCTTCGCTCGCTCGACCCAGGTGGCATACGACGATCTCGATTGCTCGCGAAGATCCGTCACACGCCTGCGAGTCGCCGGCCCCAGCCGGTCTGGCATTTGCCTCATGTTTGCGAGCAGGCAGCCCACCGGTCCGGATCGGTCGACATCGACCATGAACTCGATCAGGGTGGCAAGAACATCCGCCAACGAACTATCGCCGGCGATGTTCGCGAAGTTGGGCGCCAGGACGCTTTCTGCATAGTGCGCCAGCGCTGCATCCATGAGCCCGTCCTCACCTCGGAACTCGCGGTACACGCCCGGCTTTGACACACCGGCCCGTCGGCAGATCTCGTTCAACGAGACTCCCTCTACCCCATCGGTCCAATAGCTCTCGACGGCGACCTCAATGACACGACCGGTGTCGAACGTTCTGGGCCTGCCAGCCGACGGCGACGCTGTTTCCATCGTTGACCCTTTCGAATTGCATCACTTCTCCATATAATACTACCCGGTATTTAATAAGCCACAATCACCGAGCGAAAGCGTTCTAGGAGACCCCAGATGAAGAAGCTCAACACCTTTGACCACCTCAACGCCGCATCGCTTGCTGCGATCTCGCCCGAGTGGCGTCGAGTGCGCAAGGCGCAGAAGTCTGCGAGCTCATTCGAAACGCCCAATGTCACAATTCCAACACGAACTGAAACGCTGGGCGGACGACAGATTCGTCTCGCCGAGGCGGGCCCGGCCGATGCCCCGCTCGTCGTCCTTCTCAGCCCGTTCCCCGAGAGCATCCTGTCCTTCGCCGGGTCGTGGGAAACGTTGACGCAGAACTTTCGCGTCCTTGCCATCGATCTGCCGGGTTTCGGCGCATCTGAAGGCGACCGCAACGACATGTCACCCAGAGCGCTCGGCGACCACCTCGCCACTTTCTTCGAAGAACTCGACCTCCGGAACATCCACCTCGTCGCACCCGATGTCGGCATGGGCGCCGCGCTTGCCTATGCAATTCATCACGATCATCGACTCGCAAGCATGGCTGTCGGGCACGGACCAGGCGCACCCGGACCGTTCAAGTTGGCGATGATGATCGGCCTGCTCGCCAAATCTGGCGTCATGCGGTCTTCGACCGCCATGCTTGGTGCTGGCCCCCTCATTGCATTCAGCGCCAAGATCGGAAAAATCCGGAGCCGATCCAACCCGGCCCAGGTCGACGATTACAAGCGGGCCTACTCAGGCCGAGCCGGAGAGGTGATCCACTGGTTTAAGGACTTCCGCCTCAAGGCGGCTGAGCTCGCCAAAGATGTCGGCCAGATCGACATTCCGACCCTCGTGTTCTGGGGCGACCTCGACGTCCTCTTCGACCCGAGCAACGCCGAGCGGCTACATAGCGCTCTCCCAAAGAGCGAGCTTCACATCCTGCCTGAAGCAGGCCATTTCTCATGGGCCGACCAGCCAGAGTTGTTCGCCTCGATGATCCGCGACTGGGTCAACACGGGCCACGAAGCCCTGTAAAGGCGGTCGAAGGCCGCCCAGATAGCAGCAATGGTTGCCGCCCCGGTTCCGGCGCGGAGTTTCACTTTCACTTTCATATGTTCAGACTTCGCGGATGTTGATCTCGACTCGGATCTGGTTGGGATCGACCACGTAGACCTGCAGCAAGTCGAACTGCGGTGACTCGATCGGGCCACCACTCGGGCGAGTCATCGTTTGTCATGATGTCGTCTGGAAGTCCGCAGTCGACGGTTCACCGTTCGGTCCTCGCTCCGAACACAGCTGACGGTCGAGATCTCGAAGAACCCGCCGAACCGGACGCCGATCGGTCAAGACCGCTGAGTCGGTTCGGTCTCTTCGATCCGACGCAAGATCCGCTCACGGCTACGGGCCAACAGCTCCTGGGGAGCATCCGCGAGGTCCCAGGTGATGCTGTCCTCGAAGATCGCGTCGACCTCGGAGGGGTCCATCGCCTCGAGTTCAGCCGCAGTCCACACTTTCCGGGTCATTCCATCAGACTACCCGACCCATGTGACATCGGCGGGCGCCCCTCGCCAGCCGAGCCTCGGGAGCGTGACGCGTGTACTAACGCTTGTGTCGGAGGGGCGACGTGAACCCCCACAACCCCAACCCCAACTGAGGTGACCGAGCGAGAGCCAGCGATATGCAGCGTGTTCGGTTTCTGGTCGTTAAACACCAGAGACCAGATGGGGTCGGCGTTGGAGCGTCATGACGAGATTCTGCGGGCGACTATCGAGTCGCATCGTGCCGGAGACGCCGCGGCTGCAGCCATTGCCGCTCAGATGTCGCTCAGCCGCGAGATGTGGCCTGCGGAGACGCAGATTCGGGTACGGATCGGTCTCCATACTGGTGAGGCTCAGGAGCGTGATGGAGCTCCTCGGCGTCGAGGAACGGGCATTGTTCGAGCGGCTGTCAGTGTTTGCCGACGCCGATTTGGCAATCACCGAGTCGCCTACGAGTTCTGGCCGAACGGGGACAACTGACCGAGGCGCTGACGATTGCGATAACGCTGAACCAGGTCGGCGAGCTCGCGCTGCAGCGTCCGGCGGGCGCTGAACTGCTGCGGTCCGCGTTGAGCCTTGACGGGCTCGAAGATCATGAGCTTGGACCCGTTGCCATGGCCCACGCCGCGGCCGCTATGGCCCGCCGACAGGACATCCGCGGGCTGGAACTCGGCAGACGAGCGGTTGGACTTGCCTCGACGCCGAAGGCCCAGTGGGAGAGCCTGATCTGGGCGTGCGGCGCGGCCATGATGCTCGGTGACAGGCAAACACCTCGCACCTATACAAACCCTTTACAAAGTCTGGCCGGAGTCATTGCGATCCGCGTGCACCTTGTAATTCATGTACGTATTGCGCACCTTTCGGTCCTCGTCTATGACGCTATTCGCGTCTGCTGCCGCGACCCTCGCGCTCATCACCTTAAGTGCGGCATTCGGCTACGAGCCGAGCGACCTCTCGTTCGTGGATAGTGGCAACGAGGTCGCGAGCTCAATCGATCACCTTCCGGCCGAGCTGACACCGGCGCGGGTTGAAGCCGACGACCTTGGACCTGGAGTTCTGCAGCTGGAATCGATCGGCCAGTTTGTATCGCCGGTTGAAGTCATTGCAGGGGCTGGTGATAGCCGCACCTTTGTCGTCCAGCAAGCCGGCCAGCTCGTGGCCGAGGACGGAACGGTGGCACTCGACATCAGCGATCGGGTCCTCGCCGACGGTGAACGAGGCCTACTCGGAGCGGCGTTTCATCCGGACGAGCCGCTGCTCTACGTGCACTACTCGAACCTCGACGGAGACACCGTCGTTGCCGAGTACCCATTCGACGCTTCTACCGGCGTCGCGGATTCGGATTTGCATCGGCAAGTGCTGCTGATCGCCCAGCCGTATGAGAATCACAATGGCGGCGAGCTGGTCTTCGGGCCAGACAACCTGCTGTATCTCGGCCTCGGTGACGGCGGACTGGCCGACGATCCCGTGCGCAGTGCCCTCGATCTCGCCAGCCCTTTGGGCAAGATTCTGCGTATCGACCCCACACTGAGCGATGACGGTGCCTATGCCGTGCCCGATGACAATCCCTTCGTCGATCAGTCCGGTGCTGATCCCACAGTCTGGTCCTATGGCCTGCGCAACCCGTGGAAGTTCTCTTTCGATTCGGCCACTGGTGACCTTTGGATCGCCGACGTCGGTCAGAACGATTGGGAGGAAATCAACTATGTTCGAGCGATCGACGGTGTTGGTGCCGGCCGTGGCGTGAGCTTTGGTTGGAGCGCCTTCGAAGGTGACGCCCGATTCAACACAGACCAGTCAGCTGAAGGCCACACCGCACCCCTGGTGACCTATGAGCGCGCCGATGGGCAGTGCTCGATCAGCGGCGGCGCTGTCTATCGGGGAAACGATCTCCCCCAGCTCGACGGCTGGTTTGTCTACGGTGACTACTGCACCGGCACCATTTGGGGCTTTGATAGCACCGCTGATCCCGGAGATCGCGAGATCGTTGCGCTGGCTCAGACCGAAGCGCTCGCCGCAATCGCAACCGGCGGTGATGGTGAGCTCTTTGCGGTCTCCATCGCCGGTACTGTCTCCCGACTGACCTCGGTCTGAACAAGTTTGGTCGTCGAAGCGGAACCTGTGACACGCCTGTGAGCGCTCTCACAGGTTCCGCACAGCAGGGCTCGTCAGAGTGACACCATGACGAAACTTTTCCACGGGTGGTTGTTCCGCCCGGCCGCGATTCTGGCCTCATTTCTGTTGCTGTGTTCTGCGTGCGGTGGCACGAGCGCCTCCGCTGAATCCGCTGGTGCCGAAGGATCCACAGCGTTGCCAGCGACAGCCGAAGCCGTGGCGACTACGGCGCCAGTGCTGGTCGAGGAGACACCGACTGAAGCGCCTGTTGCCCCGACAGCGACAACGGTCGCCAGCGTCGCCGCCAGCAGCGCTGCGACTGGCGTGTCAGCTGTCCAGTGGGCAGACAATGTCCAGATCACCATGGGCGACGGCGTCTTCCGATACCAATCTGACGGTTTGCCAAACCATGAGCTTCCCGATCAGTTTCTTGTTCCCAACGAAGGCAACATGCCGCCTTTTGACGGTGACAACATTGAAGATGAGTTCTACGTTGCGAACACCGCCGATCTCATTGTCGAGAGCCCGATCGATGTGGAGATCACGCTGACCCCGGTGTATTCCGACGAGATCACTCTGACCGGCTTGAGCACCATTGGCGTGATGGTCAGTGGAGCTCAACTCTTCAACGACTACGAAGATCAGACACGACAGAACATCGCTCTTGACGACAATTTGTCACTCGGTGGCGCCTACTTCATCGATGCTTGTAACGGTCACCCGCTTGCAAGCGGCGCCAGCTATCACTATCACGGAGTTCCCTACTGCATCACCGACGAGGTTGACGTTGCTGGGCAACACTCAACCATCATTGGAATCCTGCTCGACGGATTTGGGATCTACGGCCCTCAAGATGTCGATGGATCGGCCCTCACAAACGCCGATCTCGACGAGTGCTCCGGCCACGTTGGG
Source organism: Acidimicrobiales bacterium (assembly GCA_037968895.1). Lineage (GTDB taxonomy): Bacteria > Actinomycetota > Acidimicrobiia > Acidimicrobiales > SZUA-35 > JBBKWJ01. The sequence continues at coordinate 447 of JBBKWJ010000054.1, read as the reverse complement.
CCCACGCCAGACTCGACCGAGCCGGTGTATCACTATCACCTCACCGAGGACGCCAGCCCATATTCAATCGACTGCTTCCACGGGGAAATCGACTACGCCGGCAATGCCGGTGGCGGCCCAGGCGGCCCACCAGCAGACGCCGGCCCACCAGCAGACGCACCCACAGACGCCGGCCCACCAGCAGGCGGCGGCGCTCCCGACTTCAGTGAGGCTGCTGCTGCGCTTGGCGTGAGTGTCGAGGCGCTCACGGCGGCGCTGGGACAGCCACCCTTTGACCTCGCCGCGGTTGCTGCAGCGCTCGGAGTTAGTGCCGCCGAACTCGAGGCTGCACTTCCGCCTCCGCCTGGAGATCGTGGTGGGCAGCCCTAGTCGACTGGTCAGAAATCATGCCGCAACAGCGGCATTGCCGACCACCCTCCTCGAACGCGTTCGCTCAGTCGACTGAAC
>JBBKWJ010000053.1:0-6387 GCA_037968895.1 Acidimicrobiales bacterium | reverse complement strand
CTCATCTCAATGTGCATCGTTGCTGCGAGCTCAGCCACAAGCGGCGAGAGGAGTCGAAGTGCGTCGTTGTGCTTGAGAAGCGCGATCAGTTGTTGTTTGGTGAATGCCGACGCAAGCGTGTTTCGGCTGGTGACGGCGGCGAGTGCAGAAAGGTCCTGGGGCGAGAGGGCGCCGGGGTCGCACCGGAGGCTGTTGATCTCGTCCTTGGTGAGAACCCCGTCGCCATCGAGGTCAAACCGCTCGAAGTTGGCGATGGCGTAGTTGACCCCGAGGTCGCCACCAAGCCCAGGGCTATAACCGTAGTCGTCGGCCAGCGAGGCGAGTAGTTCGTCCATCGCAAGCTGGTCGGCGTAGTCGGTGCCGATGCCAAGCAGACCAATCGTGAAGCCACGAGCGAGATTGGCTCTCGCAGTGAGAACGTTAGCGAGGAGGTCGAGTTCTTCGCCTACCTCGGAGACGACGGGCCGAGTCGACGGGACCACGGCCGACAGTCGTACGGCGGCGTTGATATCGAAGATCAGGTCGTCGGTTGCCTGCGACGCGTTGCGGAGCAGGGTGGCCGCGTCGCTGGCCCGCTCGGGGTCGATGGAGATCATGAGTAGTCCTGTCGGTTTCGGTGGGGCCGCTAGACCTCGACCCAGATGGCAGGCTTGTTGGGTCGAGCGGGTCGGGAATCAAGACGAACCCGGTCGGGCGGTATCTCGGTTGACCACTGGTCAAGTGCCTGGTGGTACGTCGCCATCTCTGCGGCGAACTGTCGGCATGCCTCTGCGCGTTGGCGGCAGAGCGCGGCCGAGTCTTGGAGATCGCGAATACATGTGGCGACGTTGGCGGTGGCCGCGTCGATGGTTGCGTCAACGACGAGCCCGAGCATGCCGCCGCTGACGGTCTCGACGCCAAGCAGCGCCGTCGGCGGTCCGAGAACCGTTGCGATGTCGGAGGCAACCTGGTCGTAGAGCGCGGCGGCATGGTCGAACTCATGTGATGTCGGCATTACAGGACCGACAAACCAGCGTTCATTACTTGGTCGAGATTGGCGCGCTGCGATTCGACTGCGGCCGACATCGCAGTGGCAGAGTCTTGGGCCGAGGTGAGGGCTGTTCCGAACTGCTGGACATACGTACCTAGCGTGTCGTTCATCGCGCCGACCGAAGCCTGAAATGACTGGAAGGCCTCAGTGGTCGCCCGCTGACCCGCCGACATTGCGCCGTGAAATTCTTGCGCCGCTCCCCGGAACCGGTCTGCGTTTGCGCCGGTCCACTGGGTGCTTTCGGCCTGGGCAACCGCGCCAGCGACCGACGCTTCGAGCTGCTCCATCTGCGTGGTGATTGCGGTGAGAGCTTGTTGAGCTGCGTCGGCGACAGCAGTGATGACGTTTGTTGACGTCGATACCGAACTCTCTCGTGCGGTGCCGACATCGGCGGAGGTGGTTGCGAGGCGCTGGGCCAATCCTGCGAGGTCGTCGAGTTGTGCTCCGAGAAGTGTCATGGTGTCTCCTGTTGGTGTAAGAAGAAGTAGTTAAGCGTATATAAACGTAAAACACAAGAAGTAAATGTAATGAGCGGGGTGGGGAAGGAATGTCTCGCCTCAGCAGGGGCGCCTACACTCGCCCCATCATTCCTGCCGCCCCTGCACCAACCCTTTTGCCGGCGACCGAGTTGCCGAGACGCTGGTCGACGCTCGTTGCGCTCGGCGGTTTTGGGTCGCTCTGTCTGGCGATCGGAGGCGCCGTCGCGGGCGCCGGACGACGGGGACCGGCACCATTTTTCTGGCTTCCACCCGGTCGATTCATTGAGCCGAGCGGATGGATGCTGCCAGGACTCGTGATTTCGTGTGCCGGGCTCATCATCATGATCCGGGTCTGGATGCGACTTCGCCGCTTCACGCTCGCTGGCCTTGGTGGGGTCAAGCCGCTGATTGTGCTGGCCATCGTGTGGATGCTGCCTCTCGTCTTGGCACCTCCATTAGCTAGCCGCGACGTCTACGCGTACGTGGCCTATGGCGAGATGGCGACTGCTGGCCTCGACCCTTATGAAGACGGGCCACGAGCGCTCGACGATCAAGAGGTTCTTGCTCCCGTCGACCCCGTGTATGCCGACGCGCCTTCGGTTTACGGGCCGGTTTTCATGACGGTGTCGCACGCCATTGCCAGCGTGGCCAGAGGAAACGTGGTCGCGAGTGTGCTGCTCTACCGCCTACTTGGTGTGCTTGGATTGATCCTCGCTGCGATCAGCGGGTGGGATATCGCACGGCGTTTGGGGCGAAACCCGGTCGACGCAATGATGCTTGGGCCACTAAATCCGGTGGTCCTCTATCACCTGGTGTCTGGGGCACACAACGAAGCGCTCATGCTCGGCTTCCTGATGGCCGGAGTTGCGATAGGGCGTCGGCCCGGGTTGGTGCATGTAGGCGTCGTCGCGTGCGCCCTCTCGGCGGCCATCAAGATCCCAGGAATCTTGGGCGCTGTGTTCTTGCTTTGGCCATGGGCGATGGCGGCCCCTTCACATGCGAAGCGTTTAGGTCGGATGGCTCTTGGTGGAATGGAGACGGTCAGCGTCCTCGTTCTCTTCAGCGTGGTCACCGGATGGAACTGGGGTTGGTTGACAGCCTTGGCGCAAGCGAGAAATGTCAACGCGTTCCTGAGCGTCACCCAGCTTGCCGGGTCATCATTTGCTAAGGCGTTCGGCCTTGATGCAGAGGGGGTGCTCGGCGTGCTTCGGCCAGCAGGTCTTGCCGTCGCCGCCCTTTTGGCGCTGTGGTTCCTTATCCGCCATCCTGCCGATCGCGTTTTGACGCTGGCCTGGTCACTTCTCATCTTTGCCATGCTGCATCCGACCACCCAGCCTTGGTATTTCACTTGGGGGCTTCTGCTCCTCGCGGCCGCAACGTCGGGTACTCGCAACCGGACGTTGGTCGGGTTCTCCGCGGCCGCATGTTTTTTCGTTCCGCCGCTAGGTCCGGGCCTCGGCTTCGCTCTCATCGATGGGCCCGGCTACATAAAGACTGCGATCGGGCTTCTGATTCTTTTTGCGTTGACCGTAAGTCCAAGACAAGCCATACCTGCCCGATACCGCTCCGGACTGGCCGAGGCGGGCGGGCCCGTCGCGGTTTTGCATCGAGGTGACGATGATCAAACCATTGCGACGCTTTTAGGCACCCACCAAGCGAACTCGTTGGTCTGCGTGATGAATGATGACTCGCCATTCGCCGATCCAATCGCCAAGCAATTGCAGCTAGGGACGCAGATCGTGATTGCGCCGAAGGATTGGAACTGGCTCGGACGATTCGTCATATGGCTGGCCCGTCGGGCGTTTCCTCAGCGTCTGGCAAGGCTCGACCCGCTCAGTTCTACTTATGGGCTACATCTCGACGCGATCGATCTCAATCGGCTCGAGCCCGACGGCAATGCCCTGCTACTCGAGGTGCTCATAACCAATCCAGAACTCTCTGTGCATCAACTCGACTTGCCCCGCGCGCAAGAGCGACTGGCGCTCGGTGACGCGGCTCGTTATGTCGTCCATCTGATCGATCTTCGACTACGAGGCTCACTGCTCTGGAGCGGTATCGCCGGGGCCCGATGGCGCGCTGCCGTTTCGTAGCAGTGCTGATTCGTCGAGTTCGAGTATCGCAAGAACTACGGCGGCAACGAGTGCTCCATCTCTTAGGAGAAGCAGCAACGCAGGCACGGTGTCGGCAAGATTGGGGTAGCCGAACACTGGTCCAACGAAGCCGGTGATCGCGATGGCAACCGCGGTCGCCTTGGCCGAACGGCTCGGCCAGAGCATCGCGGCAAAGGGAGTAAGCCACAGAAGAAACTGGGGCGAAAGCAGCGGGGCAGTGACAATCATCGCTGCGGTGCTGGCGAGCATGACGCGTTCTGCGCGTCCATGAGGCGCTGCCTCTTCCTCATGAACCTGGGCCCGGCGGGCTCGCCAAATGGCGACGCCGATCGCGAGGAAAGTGAGCACACGACCGCCGATTACAAGCCACGGCGACAGGTTGCCGATCCGATACGCGTTGTTTTGGAGTTCGGGCACCGAGTCGGTAAATAGCCCGGTAAGGGAGCCTCCTATTGATTCGAGTTGCCAGCCGGTCGCGCCTCGAAGCGAAAGGACTTGCTGTGGTCCTTTGATCCCGGCGTAGCCAAGCCAGGCGACGGCAGCGATGAGGCCGAAGCCGATGGCGGTAAGCCCGGCTCGGGTCTTTCGCAGGCCAAAGGCGGCACCGATGATAAGGACGGGCCAGACCTTGATGAGTGCGCCCGCGATGGCCCAGCCAGCAAACCGAAAATCCTGCCTTCTTCGGAGCGCAACGAGCGCCATCGTGGCCGCGAACGCAGCCCACAGATCTAATCGGAGGAGGCCAGCGGGGACTAGGGGAAGTCCGATGAGCAGGTAGGTGACAGCAACGGCCTTAGTCCAATGCCGACGCAGCAGCGCAGCGAGCCCAAGATCGACAGCCAACGAGAGCACAACGATGCGGTCGTTAGTGCCAACGGTGTTGTCGGCCGCCACCAATTTGGCGATCGCAACGGTGCCAGGGGGATACTCGACGGGAACGTCGACCCATGGTGTACCGGACAGATCTGCGATTTCCTGGAATCTTTCCGCATCCCACCCGGTTAGATCTGAGTCGGAGATGCGTGGGTATGCCAGCAGCCAAACCGTGGCAACAACCCGTATCGCAATTGCCCCAACCCACATCCATCGCACTGGGTGAGTGTGGGCGGTTCGTCGGTGTTACGCAACCGGCGATACCCTCGGAAGCTAGTTGCACGACTTTAAGAAAGCGCCGAATGACTGATACAGCGACAACTGAGACCGACGAGCAGACGATTCTGACGGTGAGCGAAACCGCTCTGCCGGTAGTGCTCGACGTCCGAGCCGGCGAAGACGACCCCGTCGGCACGGCACTGCGCGTCTCAGTCACTGGCTCGAACATGACCGAATTCACCTATGCGCTCGACCTCGTTCCAATCAGCGAAGCAGAAGAAGGCGACTCGGTCTACACCCAGGGCACACACGGCGAGTTGAGCATCATCATTGCCGCTAACTCGATTGAGAACATGCGGGGATCCGTCCTCGACATCCCGGGCCAATCGGCCAACGGTGGCCTGGTCATTCGTAACCCAAATCGGCCAGACCCGCTTATGGGGCTCGACCTCGACCTCGTCGGCGAACTACCAGAGAAGGTGCAGGCCGTTCTCGACAAGGCAGTCAACCCGGCGCTGGCGAGCCACGGCGGCTTCGCCAACCTCGTCGGAGTCGACGGAACTAGCGCAATCGTGACCATGGGTGGCGGTTGCCAAGGTTGCGCCGCCAGCGCGGCGACTCTTAGGGACGGCATCAAGACCATGATCATGGACGCCATTCCAGAGATCACCGAAGTTCTCGACGCCACCGATCACGCTGCAGGCGAAAACCCGTTCTACGAGTAGCCGACATTCTGGAGCGTCCTTGAACCGACGGCCAGAAACAACTCGTCGCCGTTGAGACCGACGTCGGTGAGGATCGCACCAAAGAACACAGCCCAACCGCGGGCTCGGGCCACCATGTCGTCCGACGCCCCATAGGCGTCAAGGGCGGCCTGTCTGACTTCGGGATCGTCGAAAAGCATCCAAAAGGCAGCGAGGTCGTTGGCTCCGTCGCCGCCGTTCATGTCGCCCCAATCAATGATGCTGGCAATTGCGCCGTTGTTCACGATGATGTTGCGCGGGTGAAGGTCGCCGTGGACCCAGGTTTTCGCCGTGGCGAGAGGTGCCTCGAGCGCTTCGTGGAATGCCGCCCTGACAATGGGGGTGACGAGATCAGTTGCGTGCTCGACTGACGCCAACCGATCGGTCGTCGTGTCAGCCCTCGCGCTGAACGCCATTCCCCGAAACTCACTCACCGGAGCGTCGGCCGGGGCAGGTTGGTGGAGGGCGCGAAGAAAGTCGGCCAACACGATGGCCTGGTCTGCATTAAGTGACTCGGTGTCTCCGGGAACGCCGGCGGTCCAAGGCACGATGCTCCATGTCCATGGGTAGCCATCGCTCGGCTCGCCGACATGGGTGGGTGCCGGAATGGGTAAAGGGAGCGTGCCAGCGAGAAGGGGAAGCCATCGCTGCTCGTGCTCAATCACATCGGCCCCGAGCTGGCGTCTCGGCAGGCGGACGATGTGGTCTGAGCCGAGTCGAAACATAGTGTTGTCCCAGCCCGAGGCGAGCAGGTGAAGCGAGAGCTGGGCGAGATCAGCGAACTGGCGCTCGAGCAGCGAGCGCACCAATTGCTCGGTGATGTCGAACTCGGCTTCTGGCATTCGAGTGCTCACGGGGCGTGTCTCTCGGTCGTCCTGCCCCAAACCTATCGAACTGGTCCCGGGGGAACAGCCTCAGGCGGTTCCACCGGG
>JBBKWJ010000052.1:0-2986 GCA_037968895.1 Acidimicrobiales bacterium | reverse complement strand
GGCTGGGACGGAGAGATCCACCGCAGCGGAGGCGATCGCGCGAGCAATGGGGTGTTCACTTTCGCGTTCTACCGCTGCCGCCAGTGCCAGCACGTCGTTAGCTGTATGGCCTTCTACTGCCGCCATGTCGACGACGGCGTGGTTACCCATAGTGAGGGTTCCGGTTTTGTCGAACAGAATGGCATCAACGTTGCGCATTCGCTCTAGGGCAAGCCTGTTCTTCACCAGGATTCCCGCCTGGGCCGAGGTGGCGGTGGAAATCGCAGTCACAAGCGGAATGGCCAATCCGAGCGCATGAGGGCATGCGATCACAAGCACCGTGACGGTCCTGATGACGCCCTCTGATGGTTGCCCTACCAGTGTCCAGACAACAAACGTAACAATTGCCGACGCTGTGGCTAAGTAAAACAACGCCGCTGCCGCGCGATCGGCCAGAACTTGTGTTCGCGACTGAGAGCCCTGCGCCTCTTGCACAAGTCGCTGAATTCCGGCGAGAGCGGTGTCATCACCGATCGCATCGATACGAACACGCACGGATGAATCTGTAGAGACCGTGCCAGCCACGACCCGATCGCCCTCGCTTCGCTTCACCGTTCGGGATTCGCCGGTGATCATCGATTCATCAAACGCAGCCCGCCCTTGAGTAACTGTTCCATCGGCAGGCACGCGCCCGCCTGGTCGCACAAGAACAACGTCACCAACTGCCAGCTGAGCAACCGGCACCGACTGGATGTCGTCACCAACGACGAGTTCGGCATCGTCGGGCAGAAGCTCGGCGAGCGCTGCTAGGGCTCCTTGAGCTTGGCCGATCGCCTTCATTTCTTGCCAGTGGCCAAGCAACATGACAACTATGAGGGCCGCCAGTTCCCACCAGAAGTCGAGGCCGCCAACACCTACCGACGACAGCAGCGATGCTATGTACGCCACCGTTATGGCCAGACTGATCAGCAGCATCATGCCCGGTTGACGGTCCGCTACTTCTGAAAGTGCGCCCTTCAGGAACGGCTTGCCTCCCCACAAGAAGATGCCAGTTCCGATAACTGGAGCAACCCAGGCCGCCGCGGGTGCGTCGATCGTGTAGCCGAACCAAGTTTGGATTTGCTCGGAAAAAACCAGCACTGGCACGGCCAACAGCAGGTTCCACCAGAAAAGACGCCGAAACATCTCAGGGTCGTGACCCTCATGTTTGTCGTGACCCTCATGTTCGTCATGACCCGCAGGTTTGTGCTGGCTCTCACTCATGTCGTGGCCAGCGTGCACGTCCTGGCCAGCATGCGTGGTGTGTGCGTCATGATCATTCATACGTACTGTTGTACACCTTCCATCCGACTAGAAGGTCAAGGTTTACCGTTCGAATCCCAAGCGCTGCTGTTCGCCTCGGACGTAAGTAATCACTAACTCGATCTGATCATCAGTGATGTCATCAACCGCTGGCATGTCGCCAAAGGACCAGTGATGCTGCGGTGCCCCTTTGCGAATTGCCGAGCGGTATGAGTCGTCGCCATGATGATTTGGTTCATACACGATCGAGAGCTGGGATGGGCCTTTGTCTGTGCCACGGAGATCGTCGCCGTGACACGACGCACACCGGGCCTGATAAATCGCCGCCCCGTCAGCGTCAACTGGGAGGTCGACCCCGGGCTTCACTGAAACGTCATCGCTGGCGCATGAGGCGAGAAGCATTGGAGTTAACGCAAAAACGGCCACAGCTAACTGGCGCCTCACGACGAAGACGCGGCTATCAACAGCGCAGTTACAACGGTGACGGCGACCAGCGCCACTGCTTCGACCGTAACCACAGTCCTGAACCGTGTGGCCAGCTCTGTGTCATTGGGAGCTCGTTCGAGTTCGGGCACGATAACGCGATGATTGTACGCTCCCCCAGCGGCTGCTACCGATACAAGCAGAACCTTTAGTATGAGGAGCTGGCCCCACGGGGTTGTCCAGATCTCTGACACCGAGTCAAGAATGACAACCGTCAATCCGACGCCGGCCACAGCAGCTGCCACCAGTGCCACGATGGCAACAACCGAGAACCGAACGCCAAGTTGAAGCGCCCGTGTGTCTACCCCTCGGCGTCGGCGACGAGCTATGACAAACGCCAACATGACAACTCCGCCAGCCCAGGTCGCAGCGGTAACTACGTGTACGAGGTTGGCAACACCATGGAGCCAGCGCGGTCCTTCTGACACCGTGTGCCCATCGAAGAGGAACGACAGCGCCAAAAGGCCTGCTCCTAGGAACGCACCCGGGCTCTTTGATGTCTGCCAAGCTTCGTCACCGTAATGAACAAACGGAGTCGTCTCCGCACTAGCGCCCGATTCGAAACTCGCGGGAGCGGTTCGCGCTCCGGATGCGGATCCGGCGCCCACGCCAACCAACTGTTTTGCAGCAACAACTGGGTCGGGAGCATGAGCCGCATGATGAGTGTTCATCTGCACTCCGGAGTTGATAAGGGCACCGGCCAGGAACCTGAGGGCGATTGCGAAGCCGAGGGATGATCCCACGACGTCACTGAGCGTGGACACGGACCAGAGGCCTGACCAGCCGCCAACTGCTGTGACTTGTGCGACCAATGCCGCTACTGCGCCTACCATTAGCAGCACGCCGCTGCGCCGTACCCAGTCGAGCACGGCCCTTATGTCACGGCGGTTTCCACGCAACACGAATGCGGCGAAAACGGACCCGCCGATTGCGCCGACTGTGCCGAGCAATCGAAGAACCCTAGCTGCGCTCGCTAGTAGCGACGCGCCCGCAGCTTCGTCGCTGGTGGTGTCTAGAAAGTCTTCAAGCTCTACCGCAGCACTTGCCGATTCTGAACCGGGGTCGGAACCAACATCGGCCTGGCTGCCACTTGCACTCTCGACGAGTGCGCTTGTGCCGTCGGCTTGTGGTGCCGTGGTTGGCGAGGCAGTCGTTTCGGGTGCAGTGCTGGCGAGGGCCAGAGCGGAATCGCCTGTGGTGAAGCTAAAGCTGCCGTCAATTG
>JBBKWJ010000051.1:0-31435 GCA_037968895.1 Acidimicrobiales bacterium | reverse complement strand
GCGCAATGCCATCGAGCAATAGCTCCCAGTTGACGTGAAGAAGTTCGTTCAGCGCATCACCACCTCGCTGGATCGAGATTGGCGCCCCAACGACCAGCCGCCGCTCGAGCCTCGGGGCAACGAGATCGGCGGGCCAGCGAACGACGATGCCAGTTGCTTCGAGTGAACCAACCGCCTCTAGGAATCGATCGAACTCATCTGGGCCGAGATCGATGTGGGTTGGTTCCTTTTCGGCGAGCGCGCCCCGAAAGAGTTCGTTGCTGAGCCCAAGCCGGCGAAGTGCGGCGAGTAGCAAGATGTCGACCGAGTCGCCGAGCCGCGTGAGAACCGAGTCATCAAGCCCGTGGTAGACCGAGTCCCAAATGGTTGTGGCATCGACCACGAGCGACGGGTCGGCGGCGCTTCGCATCTGGTACACCAATCGCCAGTCGGTGTCGGAGGACGACTCTTCTTTGAACGACTCTTCCTTGAACGACCCAGGCGGGAACACCTGCAAACACAGGGTTGCGCTCGCGCACCGGTTGCCTGCGATGTCGTTGACCCAAGGACGAAGGTGACGGACTCGGGTTGGCGCCAGCTGCGCAAACATTGCGCTCGAGGTCGTGAGCGACGCAGCCGGGCTCCGAATGAGTCGGTCGGCGATGGCGTCGAAGCACGCGCGAATCGCAAATCGAGGGTCGGAGATCTGTCCTTTCTGCGATCCGGTCGGCGTGCAATGGCCATAGGCCGGCAGCGAGTCGGCCAGCACTGCAACGAGCGCGAGATCTTCAGGCCCAAGCGGGTCGACGCGCCACGTGTCCCACCCGTCGGGGCTCACCCAAGGCAACACCGAACCGCGGCTGATGACGCGAAGCGCAGCGCGCATCACCCGGGCCCAGGCATGCACGGTTTGGTCGACGCCAGCGGTGCTCGGCAGCTGAGCGAGCAATGGCGTTGCGTCGACCATTGGCAACTTGAGCGCCGACACGATGATTGACTCGGTGCCACGTTGGGGTCTGGGGACAACGAGCTCGACGTCGACTCGCTTCAAATGCTCAAGGCCGAGGGGAACTGGCTGACTCGCTGCGAGCAGCCCGCCCGGCTGGGTCGGGTCCCACAACGCAAACCACGACCCTCGAGGTGGATCGAACGGGATGAACGTGGCGACGAGGCCCTCAAGTTGATCACTCTGCAGTGCCGACACGGCCCAAAGCGTAGCGCCACATGACACGAATGGAACAGACGTTCGGGGCGCTGGTTCGATCTCCCGGCAGCAGCGGACTAACGTTGGGCGACGCCACGCCGCATGGGAGAACAATGCACGCCATTCAGATCGCCGAATACGGGGGCCCCGACACGTTGCTTCCGGTCGAGATTCCGCAGCCCTCTGTGGGGCCAGACAATGTGCTCGTTCGCAACGATGCGGCCGGAGTGAATTTCATCGATACGTATCAGCGAACCGGGCTGTATCCGGTTCCGCTCCCATACACCCCTGGGCTTGAAGGCGCAGGCACGATTCAGGAAGTTGGGGCGAATGTCGCTGACCTCGCCGTCGGCGACAGGGTGGCGTGGACCGGCGTTCTTGGTTCCTACGCCGAATGGGTCGCCGTTCCAGCCAAAGACGCAGTGCCAATTCCTGACGCCCTGTCGTCGCAGATCGCGTGTGCGTCGCTCCTCCAGGGCTTAACCGCCCACTATCTCGCATTCGATACCTACCCACTGCAGCCGGGTGACAACTGCCTCATTCACGCCGGCGCTGGTGGCGTTGGCCTACTCCTCACCCAGCTGGCAAAATCGTGCGGCGCGGTCGTCGTCACAACAGTGGGTAGCGACGCGAAGGCCGAACTCTCACGCGGCGCGGGCGCCGACCACGTCATTAACTACCGCGATAACGACTTTGCGAGTGCCATTGTGGAGCTGCTCGGCCCGCGACCATTCCACGTTGTCTACGACGGCGTCGGCCAATCGGTATTCACCGACAGCCTCACGCTTCTGCGCCCACGCGGTCTTATGGCAACATTCGGAAACGCCTCTGGTCCCGTCGAACCAGTTGCGCCTCTCGCCCTCTCCCAGGGCGGCTCGCTCTACCTCACTCGGCCTACTCTTTTCGACTACATCGCAACCCGCGGCGAGCTCCTTGACCGATCAGGCGATCTTTTCGATCGGATTGTCTCGGGTTCACTCAACGTGCGCATCGGCGAAGAGCTGCCCCTCGCGGAGGCTGCGAACGCACACCGGATGCTTGAGGGACGAGCAACGACCGGCAAGGTCATCCTGAACTGCCACAGCACCGCGTGACACACTGACATGGTGCAGAGCCAAACACCGACGATGATCGATCCAGGACCGCCGGACTGGTATAGCGACCCCTGGAATTCTGGTGGCTGGCGATGGTGGGACGGCATCCAGTGGACAGCAAACGCTTCCGCCGCTGCCGAAGAGAAGCCTCGGCTTCCCGCCTGGCTCAGCGTTCCAGTCGTGCTCGGGGCGATTATCGGTGTGCCGCTCATGGTCTATTTTGCGGTCCAAGCACCGCGGGCAATCGTGTTTGGACTTGTCCCTCTCCTCATCGTGCTCCCCGCGCTGTTGTGGTTTGATCGGGTTGAACCCGAACCATGGTCTTCGCGAATCCACGCACTGCTCTGGGGTGCGCTTGTCGCAACAACTGTCTCTCTGATTGTCAATACCATCATTGCCATAGTCGGCGGCACCATCGTTGCCACCGCCGTCGGCGCCCCACTCGTGGAAGAGACCGCCAAAGGCCTCGGCATCATCTGGGCCGTGCGGCGCAAAGAGGTCGACGGGGTGATGGACGGGGTGATCTACGCCGGTTGGATCGCACTCGGCTTCGCCATCTTTGAAGACTTCAGTTACCTCTCCACCGCAGATCAAACCGGCCAGTTCTGGCTCGTGTTTTTAGTCCGAGCGGTACTCACTCCGTTTGCGCACCCTCTTTTCACAAGCTGGATCGGGATTGCGGTTGGAATCACAGTGGCAAAGCAAGAGAAGCTCGGCCTCAGAGTATTTGGCGGATGGCTCGTTGCCGTCGCTTGCCACGCACTTTGGAATGGCTCACTCGTTGCTAATGAACTCTCGTCCTCGAATCGAATCGTGATCGTGGCAGGCGTCGGCTTTGTGCTCCTCTTCGTTGCTTCACTGCTCGCACTTGGTCGAGTCCGTAAACACGAGCGCGAACAGTTCTCACGCATCGCTCCATATCTCGCCCACAAGTACGGGCTCAACGAGGCAGAGATCGCGCCCTTCACCCACTGGCGCACGATGATCAAGACCCGTCGGGCCCTCCCAAGGGCTCAGCGAAAGAAGTTCGATGACGTTCACGCCGCGCTGGCCCGCCTGGCCTCGGTCCACGGCCGCGAAGGCGGCTTCGACATTGCGACCGAGGACAGGCTCGTTTCCCACCTCAATGAGGCCATCTCTAAGGTGAGATCACCGGTATGAGAAACAACGTGGTTAACCGATGCACCCGTGCGCTTGTCGCTTTCATTCTCTTGCTGGCGATCGTCGCACAGCCGAGTCCCGCCGCCGCAGCCGTCGACTCGCCAACCGACGTCGTAACTGCGGCATATCGCGACCTGCTTGGTCGAACCCCTGAATCCAGCGGGCTGCAGTACTGGGTTGAACTCATCAACCAAGGCGTGTCGCCAAGCGCCGTCGTGGAAGCAATAGGCGATGCCGATGAACAGCGACGTCTCGTGGTCACCCAGGCCTATCGCCGAGTCTTGAAACGAGCCCCTGACGCTGAAGGATTGGGCTTCTGGTCGCGCGACATCATCGATCGCTCATCAGAAGCGGACTTGTACGCCTTGTTCTTCGGTTCGCAGGAGTACTTCCTCACTAACGGCAGCAACAACCGGTCATTCGCTACGGCGCTATATCGAGACATCCTCACGCGGACACCAGACGCCGACGGGCTGAGTTTCTGGATCTCGCTGCTCGACCGTGGCTACCGGCGCGACCTCATTGCGAGAGAGTTCCTATCCTCAGCCGAAGCGATCCTGCAACCAACGCTCTCGGTCATCAAAGCGAGTCCCCACATCGGATCAACCGCAAACCATCTTGGGCGCATCACAATCGATCTTGATCAAGACGTAGACGCCGAGCGATCAGCTGTGCTGGTGTCAGCGGGCGGGATACGAATTCAGGGAAACACGACTGCGGGGTCGACAGCAAACCAGCTCGTGTTCACCCCTGCGTCATTGCCAGCCGGATTGCGGCGAGGCGCACTAGTAAACGTGGTGGTCACAGTATTTGCATACCATGACGGCGAATTCGGGCGAACCGACTACACATACACCCTCAATCCGTCAGCCATCTCGGCGCTCAATGAGCTCATCGTTGCGTTCTACGGCCATGCCAAAACGGGCGATCTTGGTGTGCTCGGCGAAGGTACTCCCCACGAAGCGCTGACGCGGCTTCTGGCGCAGGCTGCTCCGTATCGGACAGACCCGCGCCCTGTCGTGCCGGCGTTCGAGCTAATCGCGACTCTTGTCACGGCTGCTCCCGGAGCCGATGGCAAGTACCGAGCCCGAACCGACCACGCGCTGATCCAGCCATACCTTGACGAGATCCGAGCGGCTGGCGGCTACCTGATCCTCGACCTTCAGCCTGGTCGAGCCGACCTTGAGGACGAAGCCCGATTCTACGAACCTCTCCTTCTGCAGCCAGAGGTCGGGCTGGCGTTAGACCCAGAATGGAAGGTTGGACCCACCGAGACTCCAAAGGGTCGGATTGGCTCGATCGGAGCCGACGAGATTAATCGGGTCAGTGCCTATATGAGCAACATCGTGGTGGCCAACAACCTGCCAAACAAGATTCTTATTATTCACCGTTTCGAAGCCTCCATGGTGCAGAATCCCGACCTAATCGTGGCCAGGACAGGCGTCACGATTATCTTCCAGGCTGACGGTGAGGGCTCCCCGACGGCCAAGGTTGGCGACTACAACACCTTGCTCCCCGCCCGCTTCGGACGCGGTTTCAAAGTCTTCTACGACGAGGACAATCCGACGCTTACTCCATCGCAGGTACTCGACCTGCTCGACCCCGCTCCTGACTATTTGAGCTACCAATAGCAGAGCACTAGTTGCGAATGGCACTGACGAAGGTGTCTTTCGCAACCTTTTGGCCGTCGTCGGTTTGCACGACACGATTAACGACCTCGGCGGTCTCGACAACAACCCGGTCGTCGAATAGGGCCACCGTTTCGGCGGGGATAGTCAGGATGAGGGGATCTTGTGGTCCGCCAACGCCTTCTTCGATGTTGGACCGGTCGTGGCCGACGATCAGGAGTCGGCCGCCTGGCGCCAGCGCATCGACGCACCTCGCAAGTACCGTCCGCCAGAGATCGACCGGGACGTGAAAGTAAATCAGTATGACCAGGTCATAGGCCCCCGGTTCAGGGATGTAGTCGGCAAGATCAGCGACGACTCCCGTAAGGGCCACGGCACGTCGTTCGGCGATCTTCCGTGCCTTCTCAATCGCCACCTCGGAGAAGTCAACTGCGGTCGAATCCCAGCCCTGTTCTGCGAGCCAGAGGGCGTTGCGGCCCTCTCCGGCAGCGAGGTCGAGCGAGCGACCTGGTGTCAGATCGGCGCAGTAGTTCTTGACAAACTCGTTTGGGCCAGCCGACCACACCAACTCCGTCGAGCGGTATCGATCATCCCAGAATGAAGAACTCATGAGGTGAGTTTAGCTTCGGATAGGGGTCCGCGAATGACTCTGCCCCCTCTACCCTAGGACGATGGCCAACACCGGTTCAGCGCAACCCCTGGCGGGGGTTGAGGCCAATGACACCCTTCGCGGCCCAGGCTCCGTCCTCCTTCGAGAGGGAGCGCACGCCACCGTTGTTCTCGCCGACCCAGCGCGCCAATCATGGCTTGCTACCTGGACACCGGAGACGCTAGAGGCCCCAGAACGCGTCGATCTGCGTGATGCAATCGATGTCCTGGCGACCATCGATGAAGATGGCGACGCAACCCGCAGCATCCAAAGTCTTGCGTATGCCACCAAGTTCGCACTCAACCTGATCGCACGCGGCAAATTGGCCCCTGGCCTCTCCCCAACCGGCGTCGATCAGTGGAAGCTTGGCCCTTTCGATTCTGCCGAGCAGTCAATCGTCAACTACCTGATGGATACGTCGACGAGCGAAGTAGATCTCGTCGGGTTCGCCGAGGGAGTTGCCGACGCCTTCGTGCGAACTGCGGCCGCCGTGTCGGCCGCTGGTCACAACGCCTTTGCCGATCGCAGACCGGTCGTCGTCGACCACCGGGCTCAGACAAAGGCATTTCAGAAAGCAGACGCAAGCAAGCGTCCGCTGCCCGTGCTCCGATTGTTGCCCCCCGATTTCTCTACCGATGGCGATCAGCAGTGGGTCGCCCGGCTTGGCCTGGCGAGCCGTTTCGACACGACGCAAATTCTTGATGCCAGGAGCCTCTGGTCGGCGGCCGATCCCAATAGCCGCCGCTACCTCACCGCTGAGCGACAGCTCCTCGACGCAGTGAGACGAGCGGCAACTGTGTGGCGACCGCTCGCGGTTTTGGCCGAGCAGCGACACCCGACCGAGATGCCGCTCACGCCAGCTCTTCTCGACGATCTCCTTGGCGAGGCCAGGCAAGATCTCGGCGCCGTCGGACTCTCCGTCATCATTCCGCACAGCGAACTTCGTTCGGTCGACCTCCGCCCTGTTGTGTACGAGCGCACGGATGCGCAGTTCCCAAGGCGATCGTCTGGACTCGACCTTGGCTCCCTCCTCGAGGTCCATTGGCAAGGTGAGCTCGACGGACTCCAAATCGCGCCGGCAGAGATCGAGCAGCTCGTCCAGGCCCGCCAACGTGTTATCTCGATTCGCGGCCAGTGGGTTCATCTCGACCCTGAGCAGATCGACCAGATCAGGAACCCAGAGCCCCTCTCACCATCTGCCGCCCTCGCAGCAGCGGTTGGCGTGCCTATTCGAGTCGGCGGAGTCGAGCAACAAGTCACCGTCAGAGGAACCCTCGCAAAACTTGGTCAGCGACTCGGTGATCTCGCTGACCCCACCGAGGTCATGCCGCCCGCAAGCCTCGTTGGCGAGCTTCGCCCCTATCAGCAGCGCGGGCTGGCGTGGCTTCGTGAAATGCTCGAACTCGGCCTTGGTGGCATTCTGGCCGATGACATGGGCCTTGGTAAGACCATCCAGGTGCTCGCCTTGCTGCTCTCGAGGCTTGAGTCGGTCGAGACAGATGACGACCCAGAACACAGGGCGACCGCGCTTGTGGTTTGCCCCGCGTCGGTTGTTCGCAACTGGGAGCGCGAAGCAAACCGATTCGCTCCTGATCTACGGGTCATTCGTCATCATGGTCAAGAACGTGAACTCCCCGAGCTCCAGCCGGGCGACATCGTGCTCACGACTTACGGCGTCTGCCGACGCGATATCGACATACTGGCCGAGGTCGACTTCGGTGTCGTCATCGCCGACGAGGCCCAGGCAATCAAGAATCCGAACTCCCGAACCGCACGGGCAATGCGACGCCTAAAGGCAAACGCCCGCTTCGCACTGACCGGCACCCCAGTGCAAAATCAGCTCAGCGACCTGTGGGCCATTCTCGACTGGACGACCCCCGGCCTCCTCGGCACGCTCGACCAGTTCAGAACCGACTTCTCCAACCCAATCGAGCGACAAGACGACGAAAGCGCAGCCGAGCAACTCAGCGCGATGCTTCGACCGTTCCTGCTCCGGCGCCGCAAAACCGATCCAAACATTGCACCCGATCTCCCACCGAAGACCGAAACCAGCAACGTGGTTTCGCTCTTTCCCGAGCAGGAGGCCATCTACCGCACCACCGTCGACACATTGCTCGGCGAAGTTGCAGCCGCAAGCGGAATCGGACGACGAGGTCTGGTTCTCAAGTTGCTTACTCAGCTGAAGCAGATCTGCAATCACCCTGCCCACTTTGCGGCCGCAGTGACCGACGACATGCAGAGCGTTGATCGCACGCTCCGGGGTCGCTCGGGCAAGCTCGAAGCAACTCTCGACCTTCTCGATGTTGTCTGCCAAGAGGGCGAGAAGACTCTTATCTTCACCCAATACGTGGCGATGGGGAAACTGCTGAAAGAGGCAATTTCGGCCCAAGGCATCTCGACCGAATTCCTCCACGGCGGTCAGTCACTCACCGAGCGGCAACGACTCGTCGACGATTTCCAAGCCGAGAAGACCGAAGCCTTTATTGTCAGCCTTCGTGCTGGCGGCACCGGCCTCAACTTGACTGCGGCCAGCCACGTTATTCACTTCGACCGCTGGTGGAACCCTGCGGTCGAAGACCAGGCAAGCGATCGAGCATGGCGCATCGGGCAGACCAAGCCAGTTCAGGTCCACCGCCTGATCTCAGAGGGCACGGTCGAAGACAAGATCGACCAATTGCTCAGCTCGAAACGTGAGCTCGCCGAAATCGTCGTTGGCGCAGGCGAGGCCTGGATCAGCGACCTTTCAAACGACGAACTCGGCCAACTCGTTCGCCTCGGCGATGGCGGATCAGCTGTCACCCTCACCGACGATCAAGAGGACCTCTAGGTGCATCCTCCACTCCCCGAACTGCCAGACCGCCCAGTAATGGCAACGTCGTGGCCGAGCGATCCACCGGCTAATGCCCCGTTCACTGGCACCGGTTTGCTCAATCTCCTCAATGACGCCGCGTACCGAGCCAACTCAATGCTCGTCGACCATTCAGCGAGCGGGCTCCAGAACGACCCGCTCGTCGATCTCGCTCGACGAGCCAGCACACCGTTGCCTTCGGCCCTGCGAAAGGCATTGGCCGCCTCGGCGGGACTCACCGTCGGCTCGCTCGACCAACAGTCGATTGCCTTCAAGATCGCCGGCCCAGAAGGTGTCCACACGCTCAATGAAAAAAGCTGGACGCCCTCGCCGAGCGACGCGGCACGTGCGGCCGAAACGATCACGGCTCACCACCAAAGCGAGCCGACGACTCGGGCCAATGCCTTTTCCGTCGACGACGTCCGCTACACGTTGAGTCAGTCTGGCCGATGGGCCCGCTTCGTTCGAAGGTCAGGTCGCTGGCGGCTCGATAGCCCGCTCGCTGACACTCTTGACGAGCTCCTCACCGACACCGGCCCGAGCGACGGCTAAAGTCAGATTCGTCACCCGCTGAAGCTGAGAATTTTGAGAAGAGACAACATATGGCGACCACGCCCATCAACGAGCGCCCTGAGTGGAGCGCTCTCGTAGAACATTTCGACAAGCTGACTGACACAACAATTGGCAGCTTGTTCCAGTCAGACCCGAGTCGAGCCAGCAACCTCACCCTCGAGGCGTGCGATATCACCGCCGACATTTCGAAGACGAAGACCACTGAAGAAACGTGGGACAAGCTCTTTGCTCTCGCCGAGGCCGCCGACGTCGAGGGGCGTCGAGACGCGATGCTTCGAGGCGACCGAATCAACACCACCGAGGACCGCTCGGTCCTGCACACCGCACTCAGGCACGACCTCGACAGCAGTCTGACGGTCGAGGGCGAGAACGTCGTCGAGGACGTGCACCGCGTGCTGAAGAGCATGGGCGAGTTCGCCAACCGGGTTCGTTCTGGTGACTGGGTCGGCTCCACCGGCAAGCCAATCCGGGACGTGGTCAACATCGGCATCGGGGGCTCAGACCTCGGGCCGCTGATGGCTTACCGGGCGTTGCAGCCGTTCCGACACGACACGATTCGATGCCACTACGTCTCGAACGTCGACCCGGCAAACCTTCTGGACACGCTCGACGACCTCGATCCAGAAGAAACCCTGTTCATCGTTGCGTCAAAGACGTTCACGACTCAGGAGACTCTCGCCAACGCACGCGGCGCACGAAAGTGGCTGCTCGACGGTCTCGACGGCAGCATTCTCGCTGTTGCTCGCCACTTTGCCGCCGTATCAACGAACGAAGCCGCGGTAGCTGAGTTCGGCATCGACACCGCGAACATGTTTGGGTTCTGGGATTGGGTCGGGGGCCGATACTCGGTCGACTCGGCCATCGGCCTCAGCTTGATGATCGCAATTGGTCCAATCAATTTCAGATCGTTCCTTGACGGCTTCGCCGAGATGGACGAGCACTTCAGCACAGAGCCAATCGAATCAAACTTGCCGGTCATCCTGGCCCTCCTTGGCGTCTGGCATCGAAACTTCGCCGGCATGGGCACCTACGCCGTGCTGCCATACGCCGAGCATCTCGATCGGCTACCCGCCTATCTCCAACAACTCGACATGGAAAGCAACGGCAAGAGCGTCCGGCTCGATGGCTCCCCGGTCGGCTACTCGACCGGTCCTGTACTGTGGGGCGAGCCGGGAACAAACGGCCAGCACGCGTTCTACCAACTCATCCACCAGGGAACCGACATCGTTCCCGTCGACTTCATCGGCTTCCTCAAGCCGGCGCGAGACGTCGGCAATCAACACGAACTCCTCCTCGCCAACCTCTTCGCACAGGCCGAGGCCCTTGCGTTCGGCCGTTCAGCCGCTGACGTTGCCGCCAGCGGAGTCGCCGACGAGTTGGTTCCTCATCGAACATTCCACGGCGACCGGCCGTCAACGATGCTGCTCGCCGAACAACTCACACCGCACGTCCTTGGCCAACTTCTCGCGCTCTACGAGCACAAGGTTTTCGTCCAGGGCGTGATTTGGGGAATCAACTCGTTCGACCAATGGGGCGTCGAGCTCGGCAAAGCGCTTGCGTCAACGATTGCCTCAGAGCTTTCGTCAGATGAGCCGCTCCATCACGACAGCTCGACCAACGCGTTGATCGAGCGATACCGCGCATCGCTGCCACCAGAAGACGAAGAATCTGACTAGCTACCGAGGCTGACTAGCGGGCCGGCGAATAGGACGCGTGCTCGAGGCCGGCGAGGAAAGCTGCTTCAGCCTCTGGCGACGAATCGATTCGCCAGTTCGTTTCCTTGATGACGTCAAACCAGACAAACCCGCTGATGTCGTCACGCACTGCAACCGCGGCCAGGAAGTCAGCGATCCACCCCGCCTTATACCCGCCAACCTCGGTTGAACTGGTTTCGGTAATGAGGACTGGACGATCATCGATTGCGCTGATCTCAGCCAGCGTTGGGCCGAATAGCGTCTCGAACTTGGGGAACTCGGCCGGGGTCTTGGAGAAGTGGCCGAAGTAGCCGACGAGACCAAGAAGATCGACGCTGTCTGTCCCTGGGAATAGTCCAGGGATCGGCAACGAGCCCGGATAGGCGGTATTAGGACTCCATACCCAGATCACGTTGTCGGCGCCGGCGGCCGCAAATCGCTCCTGAACGTAGTGCCAAGTTTCGACGTAGCTACCAGGTGCGTTGCCGTTCACCTGCTCGTCCCACGGATACCAGTTTCCGTTCATCTCATGAGCGAAACGCAGCAGGACAGGTCGCCCGTCGGCGGCCAACCCTTCAGCCCAATCGTCGATGTAGTCGTCGAACGAACCATTCAGAATATTGGCTAACGAGAACTTCGGCTGATCCGCCGGGTTGACTTTCTGCCGGTAGTCCCACGGCTCCCAGGAGATCATCAGCACTGACCCGCGAGCGGTTATGCGATCAACGAGGTCGGGGTCCCACTCGTCCATCTCCCAACCAATCGCAATCTGAACGATGTCAGGTTGACGACCGACGGTGAGTGCAAACTCATCGATGGCATCGTCATCGCCAGACTCGGTCATGACGCCGACCCACTTCGGAGTACCAGCCTCGATCGCCTCGATGAGAAGCTGCTTGGCGTTCGGCAATGGCGTCGTCACAGGCGCAGAGCTCTCGTTCTGTTCTTGACTGGGGACCGTCGCTTCCGCTGGATTTGGTCCAGTCTCGTCGATCTCAAGGCCGTCAACGTATGCCTCAACGGCCGGCGCAGGAACCACACCGGGTAACGAATAGTCACGAGGTTTGTCTGAACGCGCGATTCCAACCCAGAGCGTGAGCCCAATGGCAAGCGCGACGACCACAGTTACCGGCCGGTTTGTGACATTGCGGTTCACGAGGCTCTATCGGCTGCGAATCGTTGGTCGAGAGGACTCCGCCCGGATTAGGCCCGAGTACTCACAATTGCCTTGCTTTTGCCGTTGGAGAAGTAATGAAAGGTCGGGTCTCACCAGCACTTGTGTCCAAAACAATCGCGTCTAGCGCGATAGTGCTCTTTGTTGCGTACCTCGTCTGGCGTACGGCCACAGTCTCGTTCACAAACCCGGTTGCGCTGCTCTTTCTCTTCCTTGAAGCGTTTGGCGCCATCAGCTTTGTTCTGTTCGTTTTCTCCACGTGGGACATCGACGCCGCCGCTCCCGCTACCCCTCGGCTGACAACCAGTCGATCTATTGCGCTCTTCATCGCAACTTACAACGAGGATGAACACGTCCTCATGCCGACCGTTGCTGCCGCAGTCGCGATACAGCCAGCCCACGAGACCTGGGTGCTCGACGACGGCAATCGACCATGGGTCAAGGAGATGGCTGAAGCTGTTGGCGCTATCTACGTCGGTCGGGAGAAGAACACCCACGCCAAGGCCGGCAATATAAACGAAGCACTCCAAGTCTGTGACGCGGAGTTCATCGGGTTCCTCGATGCCGACCACATTCCAAGCGAGGGTTTCCTTACTGACACGATCGGCTACTTCGACGACCCCGGGATGGCGCTGGTCCAGACGCCGCAGGACTTTTACAACACCGAGTCGTTTGAGCACATAGGCGACTATTGCGAAGAGGAACTCTTCTACCGCGTGATTCAGCCCGGCAAGAACCGTTGGGATGGTGCATTCTGGTGCGGGACTTCAGCGATCATTCGCTCTGTTGCCCTGCGGTCAGTCGGCGGCGTCGCCACGGACTCGGTCACCGAAGATCTTCTCACCACCATCCGATTGCACTCACGGGGCTGGAAAACCGTTTTTCACAACGATGTGTTGGCCAAAGGCCTCGCGCCAACTACGTACAACGAGTACCTGGTGCAGCGAAGGCGTTGGGCCTCCGGTGCGATGCAGATTCTGCGCAGCAGCGAGAATCCATTTGTCGCTCCTGGTCTCAAGACTTCCCAGCGAATAAGCCACTTCGCCTCGCTCTTTGGCTGGTTTGAAGGGGTAAGGACGCTTGGCTACCTCGTCCTCGCCGTACTGGTCGTGCTGAGCAACCAGAACCCGGTCGAGAACTCGCTTATTCGATTCATCCTGTTCCATGTAGCCGTCTCTGTCGCCTCACAGGGCACGCTGGCCAGACTCGGCCGCGGCAAACACAGATTCCTACCCGCGCTCCTATTCGACTATCTACGGATACCGGCCACGATCACAGCAATGTCGCAGCTTCTCGGCAACGGAAAGCTCTCGTTCCACGTCACCCCCAAGGGCCGGACGAGCGAGGCGACCGACAGGGAGACAACGCCGCCACCGCTGTCGCTTATCGTCATGATGGTCGTCGCAATGGTTGGCTGGGGGCTCTTCGTGCTCAGGGGCTTCGACCTTCTGCCCGGCCAGACGAAACTACAGGCCATGATTTCGGCGATCGTGCTGATTCTCAACTCGCTCATCATCGGTGCTGCGATTAAGCGGATCCGAATGGGCCATTTCGGCGATGAGCGACGACGAGCTCGTCGTTTCACTCGCGACGTTTCCGTTCTGATCGATGGCGAGCGCTTCAGCATGTCTCGAGCTTCAACTAGTGGCGGGTTCGTTGAGGGGCGGCCGCGAATCGGACGCCAGCAAATCGACGTGATGACTCGTGAGGGTATTGCGAAGATCGACTGCTGGGTTGCGAGCCACGACGGCGACGGCTCCACGGTTGAGTTCGTTCCTGGCCAGTGGACCGAGCGCGCCCGGTTGGCCCGCACCCTCTTTCTTGAGGCGCTTCCTGTCGCATCAATGGCAAACGACGACGTGCTATCCGAGTTCGAGTTCGAGCTGTTGACTCTGAATCCGCCGCCGCCGGGTGGTTTGCGTCGTCGCTCTGAAGACGAACCGCTCGGCCCGCTCGCCCCACGATTCCCACAGCCTGCACACCGGCCGCAACACGCCGACGCATTGACTGACAACGAGATTTCACCTCAGCCCTGATCCCACCTAACGTGGCAGGAATGTCGAGCCCCTCAAATCCTGAATCTGAGACACCGAGCACCGAAGCTCGACCAATCCGGGAGGAGCGTCGCGATGCGGTTACCTCAGTTGATGAAGTCGTACCCGGTGTGCTTCGTATCCAGCTACCGATTTCGCTGCCAGGGCTCGGTCACGTCAACTGCTATGCGATCCCAGACAAGCGAGGTCTGGCGCTCGTTGACCCTGGCCTTCCAGGACCGAAAACAAAGCGTGTGCTCAAAGAACGCCTCGCATCTGCCGGTTTCAGCGTTGGTGACGTCCACACGGTGGTCATCACTCATTCTCACCCAGACCACTTCGGCCAGGCCGGCTACTTTGGCAACAAGGGCGCCAAGATCGTCACGCACGAGAGCTTCCGAACCTGGCTCGATCCCGAGGCCGAGGCCGACGACGAAGAGGCTGTTGTGGCACCGGCGCACGACGACGGCCACCTCGAAGCCATCGCCCGCCGCCAAGCCAACGATGAGACAGAAACGACTCCGTGGGGAGGCGAGCCACACTCGCTCCCCTTGCGCCGGAAGCTGGCGTACCAGGCCATGCGAATGGCTGGTGGTCGAATAATGCCCTTGCCGAAGCCAACTCACCGAGTCGTCGACTCTGATGTGCTCGAACTCGGCGATACCGAGTGGGTCTCGGTACACACTCCGGGCCACACGCCCGACCACCTGTGTCTATGGTCGCCCGATACCGGGGCATTTATCTCAGGCGACCACGTGCTGCCAACAATTACACCGCACATCTCCGGCAACAGCCCTGCCCTCGATCCCCTTGATGACTTCTTCACAAGTCTCGAGCGCATGAGCGAGATGAAAGGCGTTACCAAGGTGCTTCCGGCCCACGGACTGGTCTTCGATGCCCTTGGCGATCGGGCCCAAGCCATCAAGCACCATCACGAAGAACGCCTCGACATATTGCGTAGTGCGTCAGATGAGTTGGGCAATGGCACCGTCGCCCAATATATGGAACACCTCTTTAAGCCCCGCTCTTGGGGCCACATGGCCGAGAGCGAAACATACGCCCACCTCGAACACCTGCGCCTCTTGGGCGAGGCACAGGTCGACTACTCCGGCCAGATGCTGAAGTATTCGATCAGCTAACTCCTCAGCGTTTTGGGGGTGCTAGCGTTCTAGTCGTTGGTGGGGAAACCCAAGTCGACGGTGCTCGTCGAGGGATCTGGCCAGCGTGAGGTGATTACCTTTGGACGAGTGAAGAATCGAACACCCTCTGGCCCGTACATGGCCGTGTCGCCGAAGAGCGAGTCATTCCAACCACCGAAGCTGTGATAGCCAACTGGCACTGGAATCGGCACATTGATACCAACCATTCCAGCCTCGACCCGGTCTTGGAACGCACGAGCGGCGCCACCGTCACGGGTGAAGATTGCCGCACCGTTGCCCCACTGATTGTCGTCGATAAGTTTCATCGCTTCCGGGTAGGTGTCGACGCGCACGATGCTGAGGACTGGGCCAAAGATCTCGTCGGTGTACACCGACATATCTGGGGTGACGTTGTCGACAAGGCTTGGAGCAAGGAAGAAGCCCTGGCCTTCGAACGCTACGTCTCGTCCGTCGACGACAACGGTGGCACCAGAATCAGCGCCTTGGCCGACGTAGCCCGCGACGCGGTCGCGATGCTCACCGGTAATGAGTGGACCCATCTCCGACGAAGAATCGGCTCCGTCGCCAACCTTTAGGCCGCGCATGCGATCGCTGATGGCTTCAACAAGTTTGTCGCCAACGCCGCCAACAGCTACAAGGACCGAGATTGCCATGCAACGCTCGCCCGCCGACCCGAATGCGGCCGAAACGGCGGAGTCCGCAGCAAGATTGATATCGGCGTCTGGCAACACGATCATGTGGTTCTTGGCGCCGCCAAGGGCCTGGATCCGCTTGCCATTCTTCGCTCCCGTCTCGTAGACGTAGCGAGCGATCGGGGTTGAACCGACGAAGGACACTGCCTTCACGGTTGGGTGCTCAAGGAGGCGATCGACCGCAACCTTGTCGCCGTTCAAGACGTTGAGGACGCCGTCAGGGAACCCAGCCTCGTGGAAAAGTTCGGCGATGAACATCGGCGTCGAGGGGTCACGCTCGGATGGCTTCAGGATGTACGTGTTGCCAGCGGCAATTGCGTTTGGAATGGTCCAGAGTGGCACCATCGCAGGGAAGTTGAATGGCGTGATGCCAGCGGCAACACCAAGCGGCTGGCGAACGGTGTAGACGTCGACGCCGGTCGAGGCGTTCTCGTTGTACGAACCCTTCAGCATCTCGGCGATGCCGCATGCGTATTCGATGTTCTCGATGCCCCGTGCCACTTCGCCTGCCGCGTCGCTCAAGACCTTGCCGTGTTCGGCCGTAAGCAGCTTGGCGATCTCGGCGACATTTGCCTCGACCAGATTGCGAAACTTGTACATGAGTTTCGTTCGAGCGGCGATGCTCACATCGCGCCACTCTTCAAAAGCAGCCGCAGCCGAGTCGACGGCGGCATCAACGTCGGCAACCGATGCCAGTCCGAGCTCGGCCGTTTGCTCACCAGTCGCCGGGTTGAACACAGGTGAGGTGCGACCCGATGTCGCCTCGACAGACTTGCCGTTAATCAAATGGTTGATGCGCTTCATATTGCTACTTCTTTCGCTGAACTCAGGAGAATTGGCTGGATTATTCGACGGTGTCGGCGGCGGCATGAATAGCCGTTAGCGCCTCGTCGATCTCGGCGGCAGTGACGTTGAGCATCGGAGCCATACGCACCACATTGCCATACAGGCCGCCCTTGCCCACCAGTAGGCCCTGGGCTTTCGTTGCTTCGAGCATCGCCGTTGCATGACTTGGCGACGGCTCTAGGCCACCGGGGGCGACGGTCTCGAAGGCCTGCATCAGCCCGCGCCCGCGAACCTCGGCGATCCAGTTGTGCTTGGCTTTGAGGGCATCGAGTCCTGCTCGGAATCGATCGCCCATCACCTTGGCATTCTTCTGAAGGTTGTTGTCGAGTACGTAGTTGATGGTGGCCAGACCGCTAGCGGCGGAGAGAGGATTGCCACCGAAGGTTGAGAACTGGAGCACCTTGATCGTGTCCATGATCTCGGCTCGGGCGATGACGCCGGCCAGGGAGATGCCGTTGCCGACGCCCTTCGCGAACGTGATCATGTCTGGCACGATGTCGTGAGCCTGGTATCCCCAGAAGTGATCGCCGGTGCGGCCCCACCCGGTCTGCACCTCATCAGAGATGTAGAGGATCCCGCGATTGTCGAGTTCTTTCTTCATCGAACCGAAGAAACCGTCAGGCGGTGTCGCGAAACCACCAACTCCCTGGATCGGCTCAGCGATCAGCGCCGCAACGTCGCCCGCTGAAGTCATTGTCAGTAGCTGTGTCAGATCATCAACGCACACCTCGGTGTAGGCGTCGGCGTCAAGGTCACGGTGGGGGCTGCGAAGTTGGTACGGACCCTGGACGAACGTGACCTGCAGCCCTGAGATGCTTGTTGACGACCAAGAACTGTGCGAGGTGATCGCCTGGGTGCTGAAGGAGCGTCCGTGATAGCTATTTCGCATCGCCAGGATCTGGTTTGACTTGCGGTATGAGGTGGCGAAGAGAAGGGCTGCGTCGTTGGCCTCGGTACCAGAAGGCGTAAGAAACACGCGGGCGTCTGGAATGCCAGACAACTCGGCGATCTTTTCGGCCAACTCGATCATTGGCTCAGAGAGGTACAACGTCGACGTGTGCATGACCTTGCCCGCTTGGGCCTGCACGGCCGCGGTGACCGCTGGATTGTTGTGGCCGACCATCGTGGTGAGCACACCGCCGAAGAAGTCGAGGTACTTCGTGCCGTCTTGGTCGAAGACGTAGCTGCCGTCGCCATGATCGATCGAGATCGGTTCGGCGTAGTACGGACTCACGAACGACGGCATCACCCGTCGGTAGCGCTCAAGCAGTTCCTTATTCATTGGTACACCTCAGACTTCGTGTCACGTTGCCAGACTGAGACTATTGTTTCAGCAATCCCATAACAAGAGGCTCTTTGTTGTATTCAAAACTTCTCGAACAATTGGCCACCGACGTCACCTCGCGCACTGCAGATGGGGTCGCTATGGCGATCGGCGCCATGATCAGTAGCACCTCGATTGAACCAGGCGAAAAGCTGCCGCCGATTCGCCAAGTTGCAGCCGCGCTCGGCGTCAGCTCATCAACGGTCGCAGACGCGTGGACAATTCTGCGGACCCACCAGATGATCGACACCGACCGCCGTCGGGGCACAACGGTGCGCCACACCGCTCACAACAATCCGAAGCGGTATTGGCGTGTGCCGATGCCTACCGGAACACTGGCGCTCGACCTCAGCACCGGAACCCCAGACCCTCAGCTCCTCCCCCGGCTCGAACCCATCCTGGAGCGCATCAACTCAGGCCTTGAGCTCACCTCATACCTTGACCCACCAGTGTTGGGGCCGCTCGAAGACGCCCTCCGCGAGCGCTGGCCCTACGACGCTCCCTCGATTGCTGTTGTTGATGGAGCCAACGACGGCCTAGACAGAATCATTCGTTCGACGGTGAAGCTAGGCGACAGAGTCATTGTTGAAGACCCGACCTACCCCCTCCTGCTAGACCTCCTCGAGCTCGCTGGGGCTCTGGTCATTGGTGTTCCCCTGGACGAGGAGGGTCCAAGGCTCGATGCACTTACCGACGCAATGCAGCACACTCCAACCGCGATGATTATCCAGACGAGTGCCCACAACCCGACTGGAATCTCGCTCACGCCAAAACGAGCCGCCGCCATCGCCGACTTGCTTGCGCCAACATCGACGATCCTCATCGAGGACGATCACGCCGCCGCCTCGGTCGATCATCCGGTTGTGAGTCTTGGCTCGAAACTTCCAGATCGCGTTTTTCGCATTCACAGTTTCTCGAAAACCTATGGTCCCGACCTTCGCATCGCCGCGCTGTCTGGGCCAGCCGCCGCGATAAAAGACATCAACGAGCGCCGCCAGCTTGGGCCCGGTTGGACGAGCCGCCTTCTCCAACGAATTCTCCTCGAAATGCTGCGCAGCCGAGAGGTCGACGCGGCCATCGCTAACGCTGCTTCGGTTTACCAGGACCGTCGCGACAAGCTTGCTAACGAACTCGATGCAAGAGGGATCACCATCAATGCCGGGAGCGGCCTCAACATGTGGGTGCCGGTCGAACGAGAGCAGTTAGCCACGGTCGCACTCGCCGCCCAAGGAATCGGTGTCGCTCCAGGAGAACCGTTTCGAGTTGCGACAACCGACGAGCACCTTCGGGTGACTACGGCGTATCTCCGAGAAGGCTTCGACGACATCGCAACGAAGATCGTCGCAGCAGCATCAATAACCGGCTCTCGATAGGGCTGTTTTCGCCAACCAACCGCCCGACTACTAGCGTGGTCACACTCGACAAGAAGGGGCCATCTATGGTTCAAGACAAAGTGACTCAGACATGGGACCTGCTCGTTAACAAGGCCGACCTTCACCAAACCCGAGTTGACCTCAACGAATTGCCAGAGGCGCCGCTCGAAGCCGGCAAGGTCCGGTTCGCCATCGACTCATTCGCTATGACAGCCAACAACGCAACGTACGCGGTCATGGGAGCGGCGATGCAGTACTGGGACTTCTTCCCCGCCGAAGAAGGGTGGGGCAAGGTACCGGTCTGGGGCTTTGCCGATGCCATCGAATCGACTGTGGACGGCATCGCCGTTGGCGATCGCTTCTACGGCTACTGGCCAACCGCAACGCACCTTGTCGTCGAGCCGACCAAGGTGAGCCAGCGAGGCTTCACCGATGGGGCCGCCCACCGAAGTCACCTCGCCGCGGTCTACAACAACTACTCAAAGACCACGAGCGACCCGAGCTACAGCGCCGATCTCGAACCCATCCAGAGCTTGCTTCGGCCGCTTTTCACCACGTCATTTTTCATCGACGACTATTTCGCCGACAACGACTTCTTCGGCGCAGACACTGTGCTCATTTCGAGCGCTTCGAGCAAGACGGCGTTTGGCCTTGCCTTCTGCCTCCACCAACGGGGCATACGAGCAGTCGGGCTCACCTCCGCCTCCAACGTCGAATTCGTCGAAGGACTCGGCTGGTACGACGATGTGGTCACCTACGACTCGTTGGCCTCTGACGACGCCTCGCTCCTCCAGGGCGACGTGGCCTACGTCGATATGTCAGGCAACGCCGAGATCCGGGCGGCAATCCACAATGGTGCGCCCGGCCTCAAGTTTGACCTCATGGTGGGCGCGACTCACTGGGACGCAACCGGTGGCGGCGCCAGCCTGCCTGGGCCGAAGCCTGAGATGTTCTTCGCTCCAAGCCAGATTGCGAAGCGTGCCGCCGAGTGGGGAGGCGCCGGGCTCGATGAGCGGGTAGCTGCTTCTTGGGACCCGTTTGTGGAGGCTGTCGCATCGCTCCTTGAAGTTGACGAACAGGATGGTGCGGCTGCAACTGAAGCCGCATACCTCGCAGTTCTCGACGGCACGGCCGACCCCTCGGTCGGCCTCATCATGCGCCCCTAATCGCGAACGACCCGCACACCAGCCTGATACACCGCGGAAACTCTGGGCAGGAGATCGCTGACATCGAGTGATACGCCGTCGAGTACGACGGCATCAGCCGCGAGCCCGACAGCCAGGGTGCCAACCTCTTCCTCAATTCCCATGAGCTGTGCTGCCGTCCGGGTCGACGCAACAAGAACGTCGCTGTTGGACATTCCAAGGTCGGCCATAAAGGCCAGTTCTCGAAGGTTCTGACCGTGTGGGGTCACGCCGGAGTCCGTGCCCATTGCGATCTTGACGCCAGCATCAATTGCCTTACGGATCGAGTCGCGGTGGACATCAATAACCTGTTTCGTCTTCTCGATTGCGTATGCCGGAACCTCGATACCGCGGTCGACTGCATCAAGCACCCCCTGCGGGGCAATAAGCGTCGGAACCAGGTACGTGCCCGCATCGAGCATCATCTGGATTGCCTCATCGTCGAGATAAATACCGTGCTCGATCGATCGAATTCCGGCCCGAATTGCCGATTTGATGCCGGTGGTCGCTTGAGCGTGCGCCATCACAAAGAGGTGGGCCGCTGTCGCCTCGGCGACGAGCATGTCGAGCTCATCATCTTGATAGTGGGCGTGTTGAGGATCATCACGCGGCGAAATGACACCACCAGACGTGCAGACCTTGATCACATCGGCACCAGCCCGTACGAGTTCTCTGACCTTGCGCCGCATCTCCTCTGGACCGTCAACGATGTTGGTCGGGCGGCCGGGATGGCAGTCCATCATTCCCGGCATGTGGGCGCCACAGACTTCCCAGCTATCGCCATGGCCTCCGGTCTGGCTCAGGATCGTGATCGAGATCTGCATCCGGGGCCCTTCAATCAGGCCATTCTCCTGTGCCTCCTTCACGCCAAGATCAGCGCCGCCTGCCTCCCGAACGGTCGTGACCCCAACGTCGAGCGTTCGTTTCATGTGCTGGGCGGCCGCATAAAAGTTGTACGAGAACGGGGTTTGGGCGTAGGCGGCAGCGCTGAAGTTGCCGTCAACCATGAAGTGCACATGGCAGTCGATTAGCCCTGGGATCACGGTCTTTCCAGCACAGTCAACTACTTCATCACCACCAAGGCCTTGATCGATCGCTACAACGCGACCGTCTTCGAAGGCGACGTCTTGCACAATGGGGGCTGCACCCGTTCCGTCGAATACTGATCCGCCACGCAATACGAGTCTGGTCATGGGCGCAAGTGTTGACGCATGCGTTGGGTTTGGCAAACGGTAGAAGAACTACCGTGTCACGCATGAGCAGCAAAACACCATCACCGACCGTCGTCGGACTCACTGGAGGTATCGGTGTCGGCAAGAGTACTGCGGCGGCGATGTTCGCGAGCCGGGGCGCAGTCATCGCTGACGGCGATGCGCTCGGTCGGGCAATCCTTGAGCCGGGCGGCGCCGCAGTAACGCAGGTCATCCAACTGTTTGGCGAGTCGGTCGACGACGGAGCTGGGGGCATAGACCGAGCCGCGCTCGGTGCGATCGTGTTCGGAGACCAGAATCAACTCGACAAACTTACGGCGATTTCTTATCCCGCGATCAACCGTGAGCTGGCTTGGATCGTGGCTAACACACCAGCCACTACTCCTCTCGTCGTCCTTGACCTCGCCGTGCTCGTCGAGGGCAAGCTTGGTCTTGGGCTCTACTCCAAGGTCATTGTGGTCGAGGCATCCCTTCGCACCAGGCTCGACCGCCTCGAAGGCCGCGGGATGTCGGCAGCCGACGCAAAAGCCCGTATCGCAAGTCAGGCCACTGACGAGCAGCGCCGAGCTATCGCCGACTATGTCATCAACAATGACGGGACGCCTGAGTCACTCGACGCCAAGGTAGGCGACCTATTTGACGCACTAACCGGAGGCGCCTCCAAGGTTCAGCCGGCCTGAACAACAGAACTCCCAGGCCAGAGGAATTGTCATTTCACTGAGCACTTCTGCTGATAGAGTCGTCCCCCAATGCCCAGATCTGTGCGTCGCATCGACGTGGACGTCTAAGCATCGAGATATCACCGATGGTGAAGACCTCGGGCGACCGTTTTCAAGACCGTATTGGAAGGCACAATGTTCACACGACTCACCCGGAGCTTCGCCGCGCTAGCCGTCGTTGCTACTGCTGCTGTTGGCCTTATGGCCAGCTCAGCTGCGCAAGCACAAGAGACGACTGAAGTCTGCGTCTCCTCTGGCTTCAGCGATACGTTGCTGATCCGAGAGATCAGCGGCTTCGTCGCCAATCCCTATACCGACATCTTACCGATCAACATTCCCGCCGGTCCTGTTGAGATCACGTCCGCCACGTCCCGCGATGGATACCCAAACCGCGTGAACGTTTTCCAGACCTCAGAACGCTGGGAGCTTGAGTTCCTCAACGCCGCTGGCGACGTCGTTGCGAGATCGATCCCAACGGAAGATGTTCCCGACTATCTGGCCGTCGCGTCCTGGACCGGTCCGCTCGGCACCGTCGAGCTTCCTACTAGCGTTGTTGCGATTCGTGGCCACTTCCGTCCCGATATCAACGATGACGGTTCACCAAACAGCGTCCACGCCACCGGCGTAACGTTGTGCTGGAACCAAACCGCACCAGTACCTTCAACCGTTGACTGCGGCGAAGACACCGACGGCGATGCAGTCGAACCAAACAGCGACGGCACCTGCGACACAACCGTTGACTGCGGCGAAGACGCCGACGGCGATGCAGTCGAACCAAACAGCGACGGCACCTGCGACACAACCGTTGATCAGCCGGTCACCACCGAGCCTGTTGCACCTGCAGGCCCGACCGTCACTAGAGACGGCGACACGAACGCCATCGATGTGACGACGACCATCACCCCTGTGGTCGAAGGCTCGACGACAGTTGCGCAGGACCCTAAGGGCCCATCAACGTTGCCCGTGACCGGAACGACAACCTCATCGACAGTGTTTGCTGCGATGTCGCTCCTTGCCGCCGGTGGCGCAATGCTGCTCGCATCACGAAGCCGACTGAGCTAAGTCACAACTCATTCGCATCGGATTAGATGGGAGCGCTGCACAGGGCTACAACGCCTTGGCGGCGCTCCCCTTCCGTTTTGCGTTCTCCCACCATGGCGAAGTCAAACCGGTCGACCTCGGCGCAATAGGCCAAGTCGGCCATGAAACTGTCAACGACATTTGGTTCTTGATGGTGGGACCAGAGTTTGCGATGGACGGGCGCCGAGGCCAGAATTCGCGCCGCGAGCGCCCGAGCGTCAGCCTCCCGTCCACGAACCAAATTGGCGATGAACTCGGCACAAGCCCAGTCTTCATCGGTCTCGCCGGTGCAGACGATTCGGACCGGCTTCGCCCCATGCCGGGCACGAATGTAACGAGCAGTGACTGAGGCATTTGCCGCTCCAGCAACGAGGACAACCGGCGCCTCGCCGACCGCGAGACCACGGGTTCCGTTGGTCGTTCGTTGCACCAACCGGCGGCCGGTGAGGTCTAACTCGGCGACATCAAAAGGCGAGTTGCCGAAGTCGAAGCCCTCTGGCCGCACGCCTCGTTCCTCCCCCATGAGCAGCGACCCCGGTATCGTGGCGGCCAACGCAAATGCCGCGTCGAGGTCCTCCACACACATAATCTCCGTCGCGCCGCGACTGAACGCTACGGCTGCAGTGGTGAACGCTCGACACACGTCGAGGACCACGATCACCCCATCGTGTGAATCTTGTTCGATTCCCGTGATCGCTACCCGCTGCATCGCACGAGTATCGCACAGCAGGTTTCGCAGCGTTATTTCTAGGCCAAGCCGGCGAGCGCAGCTTGGGCGGCTGCCAAGTCGGCCTCGGCGGCGGCAAGCTGACCCCGAGTTTCTTCGACCAAATGCGGCGGAGCGTTGTCGACGTAGCCCTTGTTCGACAGACGTCCGTTGAGGCCACCAACCTCTTTCTGCTTGTCGGCGATGACCTTCTCAAGTCTTTCCGTTTCGGCTTCGACGTCGAGTTCGGCACTCAGCCCGCTCAAGAGCAGCTCGTGTCCTTCGAAGGCGAACGCGCTTGCGTCGGCCGGGCGCTCGCCGACGGCAACGACCTCGTTAAGGCCAGCGAGCGTTTCCACCATTCCTTGGGCTTCAGAGACGAGTGCGTTCACCTCTTTGGTCACATGGAGAGTGACGCGTTGCTTTGGCTTCACGTTTCGCTGGGAGCGGACGGTTCGAATCTGGCGACCAAGATTGTCGGCCCGATCAAATAAGGCGCTGATCTCGGGCGCAAGCAATGCCTCGTCGACGACGGGCCATGCCGCGGCAGCGAGAAGCTCACTCTTCGGCAATGTCAGCCCTTCGACTTCACCGGTGCCAGCGGCTGTCACCGCCGACCACAATGACTCGGTCACAAACGGACACACTGGGTGCATCAAGCGGAGCACGGCATCGAGGACGGCGCCGAGCACGACCTGCTGGTTGGGGTCGTCGTTGAGTGTTGGCTTGATCGCTTCGAGATAGCGGTCGCAGACGTCATTCCAGACAAAGCTGTAGAGCGAATCAGCAACTGCGTTGAAGTGATAACGCTCAAGATCGCGTTCGATCCGTGAAGTTGTCTCGGCTAGGCGACTGAGGATCCAACGGTCAACGAACGACAGATCGGCGATGGCCACCGGCTCGGTGTGCGGCTTGGCGTCGGCCAGTCGGCCGATGCCGAACCGCATGGCGTTGAACACCTTGTTGGCGAAGTTCCGGCCCAAGTCAAACTTTGACGATGTATTGAGCGCCAGCGGCTGCTCTTCAGATGGTGTCTCGATGCCAGCTGCGACTCCGTAGGCCGACACCATCATCTTCGAAGGGTCTGTCGGGCATGCCTGCAACGGTGCCGCGACAACATGACCAGCCGCGGTGGTGATGAATTCAGGCGTGAACGCCTCGTTAGTCCAGGGGCAGATGAGATCGACCGGCATCTTCACATCTTGGGTATCGGTGGTCATCTGCACCAGCGCAAACCGCATTGCGTCTGAACCATGAGTGGCGATGATGTCGCGAGGATCGACTCCGTTTCCGAGGCTCTTCGACATCTTCTGGCCGTGACCGTCCTGAATCATGGCGTGAATGAAGACATCGTCGAACGGCAGTTGACCGTCCATGAAGTAGCGATTGAACATCACCATGCGGGAGACCCACAGCGTGATGATCTCGCGAGCGGTGATCAACACTGACGTTGGGTTGAACGCTTCGAGCAGCCCAGCGGTGTCGGGGTAGTCATCAGGGTATGGCCAGCCCATTGTCGACATCGGCCAGAGGCCAGACGAGAACCAGGTGTCGAGTACATCGGGGTCACGGGTGAAGCCCGCGGCCTCGAGTTCGTCGATAAGCGATTGTTCGGCAACACCAGTTGTGCGACGCAGGGTCGGTTCAGGAGGAACACAGACTGCAATTTCTGACTCGTCAGGAGTGATCGAACGAACCAACACGGCCGCTCCCTGTTTCTCCCACGCAGGGTCAGCCGCAGTACCGGTCGGCACGAGCTTGGTCCAGACAGGGATCTGGTGCCCCCACCAAAGCTGGCGCGAAATACACCAGTCGCGGATGCCATCGTGCCACTGGTAGTAGGTCTTGGCGTAGCGATCGGGGTAGAACCGCAGTTCGCCGTCGCCGGTGCCACCGGTTCGCTCACTGACACCTTCTGGCAACTCGGCCGACTGATCCCCAACCTGGGCCCGAAGCGCTGAGCCTCTGAGCCGATCGTCGGTGACCGCCACGTACCACTGGTCGCTAAGCCACGGCTCGATCGGCACGTGCGACCGATAGCTGTGTCCAACCGAGTGCGAATAGTCACGGACCTCTTCAAGCAAGTCGTGTTCGTCAAACCAAGCGACGATTGCCGTTCGGGCATCTTCACGACTGAGTCCGACGAAGGGTTGCGATTCATCCGAAGCGTCTTCCCAGCCATAGTCGGTGGTGATCGACCCGTCTGGGCCCATCACGTTGATGACAGGGAGGTCGTGGCGCAGTCCGATGTCCCAGTCGTTTGGGTCGTGGGCTGGCGTGACCTTCAGGAATCCGGTTGCAATCTGAGCTTTGGTGTCAGACGATTCAGCGTCGGCCATCACGACGTAATCGTCCTCGACGATCGGTATCTCACGGCCAACGATCGGGAGCAGAACAGACTTGCCTCGGAGTCCAGCGGCCCGAGGGTCGTCAGGGTTGACGGCCACGGCGGTGTCGCCAAGCATCGTCTCGGGTCGAGTGGTCGCAACGGTGACATGGCCTGAACCGTCTGACAACGGATACCGGAGGTACCACATGTGGCCGTCGACCTCTTCCATCTCGACCTCGTCGTCTGACAACGCGGTTCGAGTGGCGGGGTCCCAGTTGACGAGGCGCTTGCCTCGGTAGATCAATCCGTCGCGAAAGAGAACGAAGAAGGCTTGGCGAACCGCGGTCGCACACATGTCGTCCATCGTGAAGCGAGTTCGGTCTTCGTCGACAGACGCTCCCATGTCGGCAAGCTGGCTAAGAATGACCGCCTCATACTCATCCTTCCAGGCCTGGGTGCGCTCAACGAACGCCTCGCGTCCCATCTCGAGCCGCTTGA
Source organism: Acidimicrobiales bacterium (assembly GCA_037968895.1). GTDB lineage: Bacteria > Actinomycetota > Acidimicrobiia > Acidimicrobiales > SZUA-35 > JBBKWJ01. Next base: position 4,276 of record JBBKWJ010000051.1, on the reverse strand, counting down.
TCCCCTCGGCGAGAAGGCGTTTCTCGACCACCGTCTGAGTGGCAATACCAGCATGGTCGGTGCCTGGCATCCAGAGGGTCGATTTGCCTTTCATCCGGTTGAACCGAATCAGCACATCTTGCAGCGTGTTGTTTAACGCATGCCCAAGATGCAGCGCGGCCGTGACATTGGGAGGCGGAATCACGATCGAGTAGGCGTCTTCGCTCGCCGGGACGTCGTCGCCAACCTCGACGTGGAACACACCTGCATCACGCCACTTCTGGCTGATCACAGGCTCAGCATCAGCTGGCGTGTACTTCTTTGGGAGGTCGGAAAGATTCGATGCGGAAGATGTCACCGGGCGAGTTTACCTGCCACCAAAACACCCGGTGGCCAATTCTCTGACTGGGCAGTCGAACGCACTAGTCTGAGGAAATGGCTGACTTTGCATTCCAGGACGTATTTCCACTCGGAGAGGACCCAACCCCATACAAACTGCTCACGACCGAAGGCGTCGAAGTAGTTGATACGGGGGGCCACTCGTTCCTCAAAGTCTCCCAAGATGCGATCCGTCAGCTGACAGCCGCGGCCATCAAAGACATCTCTCACCTGCTCCGACCGGGACACCTCGCCCAACTCGGCAACATCCTCACCGATCCCGAGGCGTCAGCCAACGATCGTTTCGTCGCCCGCGAGCTCCTCGAAAACGCCTGCATTGCTTCAGGGTTTGTTCTTCCCGGCTGCCAAGACACCGGCACCGCCATCGTCAAGGGAAAGAAGGGGCAGTTCGTGCTGACCGACGGCGACGACCGAGTCTCAATCGCTGGCGGCGTATTCGACACCTATCAGTCGTCGAACCTTCGATACAGCCAGATGGCGCCGATCACCATGTGGGAAGAGAAAAATACCGGCACAAACCTGCCGGGAGAGATCAAGATCGAGGCCACAACCGGCAACGAATACAAGTTTCTCTTCATGACAAAGGGCGGCGGCTCAGCCAACAAGAGCTACCTATTTCAAGAGACGAAGGCCCTCCTCAACAAAACCAGCCTGATGGCCTGGCTCGACGACAAGCTACGGCTACTCGGCACATCGGCCTGCCCTCCGTATCACCTCGGTCTTGTCAACGGCGGCACGTCAGCCGAACTGGCGCTCGAAACGGCAAAGCTCGCCTCGGCCCGTTACTACGACTCGCTCCCAACCCACGGCTCCGAATCAGGCCATGCGTTCCGTGACCTAGAGATGGAAGCCGAGGTACTCAAACTCACCCAAGCGTTTGGCATTGGGGCCCAGTTCGGTGGCAAATACTTCTGCCACGACGTCCGCGTCATCCGAATGCCTCGCCACGGCGCCTCGCTGCCCGTAGCCATGGCCGTAAGCTGCTCGGCCGACCGCCAAGCGAAGGCCAAGATCACGGCCGAGGGCGTGTTTCTCGAACAACTCGAGACCGATCCAGCCCAGTACCTGCCCGAGATCACCGAAGAAGATCTCCACAGCGCCGTGGTCAACATCGACCTCAACCAGCCAATGGACCAGATTCGCGCTGAACTCTCGAAGCACCCGTACAAGACGAGGCTCTCCCTCACCGGTACTCTCGTCGTCGGCCGTGACATCGCCCACGCCAAGATCAAAGAACGCCTAGACGCGGGCGAGCCGATGCCGCAATACCTCAAAGATCACCCGATCTACTACGCCGGCCCCGCCAAGACCCCAGAGGGCTACGCTTCAGGCAGCTTCGGGCCAACAACGGCTGGCCGTATGGACAGTTATGTCGAGCAGTTTCAGGCTGCTGGCGGCTCCATGGTCATGCTGGCGAAGGGCAACCGCAGCCAGCAGGTCACCGATGCCTGCAAACGCCATGGCGGTTTTTACCTCGGCTCGATCGGCGGCCCTGCGGCACGGCTGGCCAAGGACTCGATCAAGAAGGTCGAAGTTCTCGAATACCCAGAACTCGGGATGGAAGCCATCTGGCGCATCGAGGTTGTCGACTTCCCCGCATTCATCGTTGTCGACGACAAAGGCAATGATTTCTACGCCGAAACAGCTCATCCCGTCGACCTCTCCAAGAAGAAGTAGCCGTGACTTCCGCTGCGTAGACGGGCGGAACTACTTGCTGAGTTCGTCAACCTTGACGGCGATGTGGTCGAGCAGCACGTCCCAGTCATCTTGACCACAACCATCGTCGCGGCTGATGAATGTGTTGATTCGTGCCTCACCAACCACACCGAGCACTTGAAGGCTGCCCTCTTGGGGGTTGATCGTCGAACAGAGTCGAGTGTTGTCTTGACCTTCTGAAAGTCGAGCAATCACTGTGCCTCGAGCGAGACTGGCGCACGCGTCGTTGGCGTTGATCTTGTCCGTGCCGTCGACGGTCGCGACGTCGCCTTCGCAGTTGATCTCGTATTCGATGAAGTCGTAGCCAGGCACAATGACGGTGACGAGCACCTTGGCGTACGTGAACGGGCCCGAGTATGCCAACACTTCTGGCGCGCCACGAGAGCACCCTGAGGCCCCCAGTAGTACGCCAATTAGTAAGAACAGGATTCGCCGATTCACCTTTGGTCACTCCATCTGTCGACAACTCTCTATCGGCAGGTGCATAGGCGACCTGAGGATCTGGCGCTTACACGATTGTTGTGCCGCCGTCGACGACGAGAACCTGACCTGTGGTGTATCGGTTGCGGATGAAGGCCAACGTCGCTTCGGCACAGTCATCTGGCGTCGCCGATCGAGGTATTGGATTCGTCTTCGCAATCTGAGCATGCAGAGCATCCCAGTCGGCGGTCCATGGCGTTGCGACGAGTCCGGGGGCCACTGCGTTGAACCTGACGGGTCCGTGTGACTTCGCGAGCAGCACTGTCATGTGGTTGAGCGCAGCTTTCGACATCGAGTATGCGATCGACGACCCGAGCGGCCTGACGCCAGCAATTGATGTGATTGTGATGACGTTCGGATTCTCCGACTTGTGAAGATGTGGAATGGCAGCCTTAGTCAGCCACCATGTTCCGTAGACGTTGACTTGGAATGTCTTGTCGAAGATGTCGTCGGTCAGTGCATCGAGGTCGGTGTGGGGCACGACGGTTGTCCATCCCGCATTGTTCACGAGGCAATCGAGCTTGCCGTAGCGTTCGATTGTGGCGTCAATCAGTGCTTGGCCTTGCGCCGGATCACTGATGTCAGCCTGCACATAGATCGCGTTATCGCCGAGCTCTTTCGCGAGCGCCTGGCCGGCATCAACCGAGGTAGCCGAATTGACGACGACCGAAGCTCCGAGCGCAGCGAGCCGGCGGGCTGTCTGCTCACCAATTCCGGATGATGACCCGGTCACGATTGCTACATAGTCATCTAGCTCTGACATCGTTGCTCCCCTATTGGCCCATCGGCTGGCTCGGCCAAACGTACTCGAACAGGCTGACGGCGACCAAGACTGGCGTTACGTGGCGGTGGAGTGCGCGTTGACGATGTGAGCGATTGCTCCGGTCAGCCGCTCGGCGTATGCAAGTTCGAGAAACTCGTTCGGCCCGTGAGCATTTGTCTCGGGGCCAAGGACTCCGGTGATGACAAACTGCGCATCGGGGAAGCGATCGCCCAACATCCCCATAAACGGAATACTGCCACCTTCGCCGTACAGCTGATGGGGCTGACCGAATGCCTCTATCGCCGCTGCGGCGAGTGTGTCGTTGAGCCACGGAGCCAGGTCGGGGGCATTCCAGCCGGGCCCAAATTCTTCGTCGATCAATTGGGTTCGAGCATTCGACGGTGGGTCAAGCTCGACCAGGTCTTTCAGCTCGGCTAGAGCCGCTAGATGGTCGGCTGTTGGCGGAAGCCGTAGCGACACCTTGAGACTCGTGGTTGGCCGCAGCACATTGCCAGCCGCCTTCGTCGCTGGCATGCCATCGGCCCCGATGACCGAGAGAGCCGGACGCCAAGTCCGCGCAATCATTGCCTCGACGGTTGACTCGGTCATGAGGCTGAGTCCATCGACAATCGGGAAAGGATCGAGTGCGGCGCCGCCGAACTCGGCGGCCACCGACTCTGCCTCTCGAATGCGGTAGTCGGGGATATCGACATTGGCGCTCTTGAGTAGAACCTCTCCTGTGGCTGAGTCTTCGATTCGGTCAAGGATCTGCCGCATGAGGCGGAACGACGACGGCACAACACCGCTCGCAACACCGCTGTGGATTCCCTCTTCAACAACGTCGATCTTGATCGTTCCAGCGACGAGCCCCCGCAACGACGAGGTCAACCACATCGTGTCGAATGTGGCGCAGCCAGAATCGAGGCACACCACAAGGTC
>JBBKWJ010000050.1:0-29081 GCA_037968895.1 Acidimicrobiales bacterium | reverse complement strand
GGTTTGCGCTCACCACGCAGGCAATCGGATCTGCCGCGGTTCTGAATCTGATCCTGTGGATTGCATTACTCATTTCGATTCCAGGCAGCGGGTTTCAACCGATCTACGCCACTGCTGCTGGCGTCGGTGCACTCCTCCTCGGAGGGTTCGCTGCCGGCATATTCGGAATGCGACGTCACGGCGAGAAGTTCGCCGATCGTGTCGCCAGCGCGCTCGGTCGGCTACCGCGAATCGACGCCTCGAGTATCCGCGCCGTGCTCGTCAAGGCATCTCAACAACTCGACCGACTACTTGATGATCGCAAGCGCCTTCGATTGGTCGTTGTGCTCGCAGCTGCCAACTGGCTGCTCGACGCCGCAGCGTTGTGGGTTTCGTTAGCGGCGTTCGGCCACCGGCCCAGCATCGACGGGTTACTTGTTGCCTATGGCTTGGCGAACGTGATGGCGGCGATCCCAATCAGTCCGGGAGGCCTTGGAGTTATCGAGGCGATTCTCATTCCCACGCTGGTCGGCTTCGGCACACCGGCCGCCGAGGCTTCGATCGGCGTCGTCGTATATCGCCTGGCCAACTTCTGGTTGCCAATCCCGGTCGGCGCCGTCTCCTACCTTGCCGTTGAGCGGGCGACCACACCAGACAAACTGCGCACCTTCCGGGAGGAGATCAACGACCGGGCAGAGGAATGGAGTTCTGTGTCGCACGGTTCGGATCCGCCGGAATGAAGTGGCTGTGACTGATCTCTTTGAGCGGCGATAGGCCACTCCTGTAGGAAGTTCGACTGCGAGCCTGAATCGATCAGCGTCACTGTGTCGATCAGTTGGCAGTGTTCACCGACGACGAAGCTGAGCTTTAGACAGCTTGAAATGCCTTCCTCAGGTTCCAGCGACCGTTCGGGGTCTTTGGAGTGGTTATGGAGACGACGACCCCTAGACGCTGAGTGTCAGTGGTCGTTCGTATTGTCGTAGTTGAAGGTGAACCGCATCGGGAGTGAGGACGAGGATGAAGAAATGCCGGGGTTGTGATCGTCAGTTCCAGCCGTCGAGCCGTCATTTGCACTGTCCAGCTTGTCGTCGGCAGGCATCGCATGACCAGTGCGCTTGCGGCGAGCCGAAGCAGTCGACCTCATCGACTTGTCGGAGCTGTCAGCCGACTGCAGGCGAGGACAACGGCAATTGGCGAGGCGGGAAGACGTATCACAAGGCCGGGTACTTGATGCGCCGAGTCCCCGGGCATCCGCGGGCTCGGCCGAGAAGTCCGTACGTATTCGAGCATGTTCTGGTCATGGAGGAGAGATTGGGGCGTCGTCTGCTCGCTGACGAGTCGGTTCACCATCTGAATGGCGTGAAGGATGACAACCGAGTGGAGAATCTTGAGCTTTGGGTTAGGCCGCAGCCGAGCGGGATTCGGGCATCAGACGCTGTGGTCTGGGCGCGCGAAATATTGGCTCGCTATGACAATGGGGCGCCGGGCAGCTCCAACAGCGATCAAGGAAAGCCTTGATCACTCTTGGAGCTGGGGGGAATCGAACCCCCGTCCGCTAAGGAGTCACCGCTCGCGCTACGACCATTTCCGAGATTCCGACTTTAGGGCCGTCGGTCTGCCGGATCAGCTGTCCACCGAAGCGGACTTCCCCTCAGTCTTTCCTGAATGTCAGCGGTCTTTGCCATGCTGTCAGTGGTCTCTCCCACCGTCCATCACTGCTTCTGTTGCCGGGTTGCAGTGATCAGACCCCGCGTGGCCTCACGGCTCGCAGTTTTCCTCTAACTACCTAATCGAAATTAGGCGGCGAGAGCGAAGTCAGCCTTGTTGGCGCTTCTAAAGTGCCCTGTTTAGCGAGTCTGAGCAACTCGGGTCGCACAAACGACTTCTCATCTCAACGTCGAAACCGATCAGCCCCGTGAGTAGAAAAGTAGTGCATAACTTGCGATGTCAAATAGCGGTATTGCAGGTCAAACGATCGTATCAGCAGACCATCCTTAGCGGCAGTCAGCGCGTCTTGTCCGTGCGATCGACAGTTGTTGCTCCTTTCGCTACGGTCGAAAACATGAAACGGGCAAAGGCATTCGCAGTTGGACTTATCTCAGTGCTCACGGTTTTGGCCTTTGCGCCACCCGTTGGAGCCTCCGACATTGGCGAAGGGGTGATTGAGTCAATCGACGGGCCAACGGCAAATGCGCTTCCTCCCGAGTTCGCGTCGTCGTGCCCCGAGCTAACCGACTCCGTCGCTCGTCTCTACAGCGCGTTTTTCCTCCGACTCCCTGACGGAGACGGATGGGACTACTGGCTCACAACTTTTCAGAACGCCACAACCGACCTCTTGGACATTGCCGAAGCCTTTGTTGCGTCGGATGAGTTTCAGGAGATGTACGGCTCGCTGAGTAACGCCGAGTTTGTTCAACTCGTGTACCGCAATGTGTTGGGCCGAGCGCCCAAGCAAGAGGGCTTTGAGCACTGGGTTAACGCCCTCAATGCCGGCTATGCCCGAGGTGCCGTCATGCTGGCGTTCAGCGAGTCGGAGGAATATGTCGACATCACTGAGACCTTCACCCCGTTGGCGGGGTATCTCCAGTGGTACACGCCCTCCGTCGAGTATCGGTGCGGCCAGCGGAGCGGCGAGTTCTCCCCGAGCCCAGGTCACCTTTACGCCGATGTGATCGTCTGGAATACCGGGACGACAGATCTGACTTGGAACGCGACATCGTACGGGACCAACGGGGTTCGGAACGTCGAAGACCCCGCAGTGATTGCTGCTGGCTTTTACCAGATTTTCACCAACATCGAGCTGGCCTCACTTAGCTTGGCGTCGGTTGGAGTTGCCGGCCCCGACTCTGAGGACTTCTGGTGGACGATCGTCTACTACCCACATCCACACGCCGAGCAGCGTCCTGGCTACACCGACTAGATCCGGCGAGCTGCCATCTAGTTGTAGCACCCTCGTGTCGGCGGTGACGAAGAGCTCAAACTCTGCGCGGCCTTGTGAAGTGCAGAAATTGCCAAATTGTAGAAATACGTTAATTCCGATTGGTTTTGTCGGGAATTGCTCTATGTTCTAAATCCGACCGGATTGGTCGGATTTCTAGGAGGAGCAGTCATGGCACCAACAGCTGTTGAGTCAATCAAGTCAGCGAGTAACCATTTGCGTGGTTCGCTCGACGCCGAACTCGCCGATGGTCAGACGACGTTCAGCGCCGACAGCACGCACCTACTGAAGTTCCACGGGATCTATCAGCAGGATGATCGAGACCTCCGTCGCGAACGAACGAGTGCTGGCGCTGACCTCGAGTATTCGTGCATGGTCCGGTGCTCGGTGCCGGGCGGCGTGCTGCGGGCGGCCCAATGGGCCGCCATCGACGCCATCGCCGACGTCGTGGGCGATGGCTCGCTGCGACTGACCACTCGTCAGGGCGTTCAATATCACTTCGTCCACAAGGGCGATCTCAAGACCCTCGTTGGGCACCTCAACAGCAATCTGGTGACAACATACGCGGCATGCGGCGACGTCGTCCGCAACGTGATGGTGAGCTCGGCGCCAGTAGCTGGCCGAGATACCGCACGGCTCGACTCGCTTGGGAGAGCGTTGTCCAACCAATTCCGGCCGCAGTCAGAGAGCTACTGGGAGCTTTGGGTCGATGGAGAGCGCGCCGTGTCGTCGGGACCTTCACCTGCGGCCGCCGATCTCGGTAGCGAACCGATCTACGGGGACACATACCTGCCGCGAAAGTTCAAGATCGGTATTGCGGCACCGGGTGACAATTCAATCGACGTCTATAGCCAAGACCTCGGGCTCGTGCCAACTGATGGCACAGACGGCACCCCCGGAGTTGTCGTGCTCGTTGGCGGCGGACTCGGCATGAGCCACAACGACGATTCCACGTTTCCTCGGCTCGCCGACCCGCTGGCGTGGGTGCCGGACGGGGATGTTGGGGAGGTAGCGGAGGCGGTCGTCACGATCTTCCGTGACTATGGCAACCGCGAGGATCGCAAGCACGCTCGGCTCAAGTACGTGCTTGAGGAGCGGGGCATCGAGTGGCTTCGGGCCGAGGTCGAGGCTCGGATAGGTCGGCCACTTGCGGCCCCAGTCCCAGTCCCTCATTGGAACGGCGCTTCCGACTACCACGGCTGGCACCGCCAGGACGCCGAGACGCTGTTCCACGGCATTCCCGTACCTTCCGGCCGCCTGAAGGACAACGGTTCGGTCCGTCGTCGTAGCGCCGTCGCCGAACTCCTGCGATCTGGGCTGGCCGCCGAGATCCGCATCACGCCCCGGCAAGACGTTTTGCTCTGCGGCATTAAGCGTGAGGACAGGGCGGCGGTTGAAGCGGTCCTGGCGGCCCACGGTGTACCGCCAGTCAATCAGCTCTCGCTCTCGGTCCGCTCGTCTATCGCCTGCCCGGCGCTCCCAACATGCGGCCAAGCCCTCGGTGAGGCCGAGAGGGTCTTGCCCGACTTGGCCGACACACTCGACAGTCTTCTGTCGGAGCGGGGAATGGCCGACGTCCGTATCGAGACGCGGTTGACAGGCTGCCCCAACGGCTGCGCCCGACCCTATGTGGCCGAACTCGGCATCGTCGCTCGGTCGAAGACGGACTATGACATCTGGGTTGGCGGTAATCCCTCAGGAACCCGCCTCGCCAAGGTTGTGGCGCAAGGTGTGCCATTTGTCAAACTGCATCATGCGCTGGCCCCGATGTTCGACCATTTCGAGGCGACGCGAATTGAAGGTGAGTCGTTCGGCGACTGGACCGACCGCATGGGCGTTGGCCGCACCAGTGCGTCCATCCCCGTCCTTGGTAAGCGCCAGAAGTCGGTCGGAGCATGAGCCCGATCGTCTTGCCGAACCTCGAGTCGGCGACACCGCAGGAGACGATTGAATGGGGTGTCGATCAGTTCGGTGACGCGCTAGTGCTGCTCTTCTCGGGGCAGGATGCAGTCCTCGTGGATGTTGCGTTGAAGGTCAACCCCAAGATCGAGTTGGTCTTCATCGACACCGGCTTCCACTTCAACGAGACGATTGAGACCGTGTTGCGTGTCGCCGAGCGATATCGGCCCCGGCTCCGGGTTGTGTCGCCTTGGCGGCACCTGAACGGCGTCGGGTCTCAAGGCTTCTGCTGCGGCGATCACAAGGTCGAACAACTCGACCGAGCGCTCAACGGCAACCTCGCTTGGTTAAGTGGCCTCCGGCGGGCTGACAGCCCGGACAGGGCGGACGTGGCCCAGGCATCGGTCGATAGGCGTGGTCTTGTGAAGCTCAATCCGATCGTGGCGTGGGACGACGACCTGGTCGACCGCTACATCAGGGACAACGACATCATCGTCAACCCCTTGCTGTCGCAGGGATATCCATCGGTCGGTTGTATGCCGTGCACTTCGCCGATCGGCGAAAACGAGATTGGTGGTCGGGCCGGTCGCTGGGCTGACTCGGGCCGAACAGAATGCGGGATCCACCTATGAGCCGGCAACCGATTGCTGCACTGCCCATCGGCCTTCGGGTTGAGGGGCGGTCAGTGCTCGTAGTCGGCGCCGGGCGGATTGCGGCGCGAAAGGCGGCGGCGTTGGCCGAGCTAGGGGCTCGGCTCAACGTCGTCGCACTCGATTACAGCACCGCCATGGACGCCCTGGACCTTCAGCGGCGAGAGGTCCGAGCGTTTCGACCGTCTGACCTCAATGACGTGTGGTACGTCGTGACGGCCACTGGCGACTCGACTGTCGATGGTTTCGTATTCGCCGAGGCCGAGAAACGGCGGATCTTCTGCAACGCGGCCGACGACCCGGACCACTGCTCAGTTATCTTGCCCGCCGTGGTTCGGCACGGTTCGATCACCGTCTCTATAAGTACGGGTGGCCGTAGCCCGGCCACTGCGTCGTGGCTGCGACGCGAGATCGGCACGTTGCTCGACGACGACGTTGCTCGCGTTGCCGACGTTGCGGCGTCGGTCCGTGACCGGATGCGAGCCGCAGGCCTGGCCACCGAGGTTCCCGGCTGGGCCGAGGTGCTCGACGGAGAAGTGAAAGCAATCGTCGCCGACATCAACGATGTGGAATTGGAGCGACGACTCTGGGAAGCATTGGTGGACGCATGACCGTCTATCTCGTGGGCGCGGGTCCGGGCGATCCTGAACTTCTCACACTGAAAGCGGCTCGCCTGATCGCCGAGGCCGACGCAGTTGTCTATGACCGGCTTGTGCACCCCGATGTGATTCGTATGGCGCCGCCGTGGGCTGAGTGCTTCGACGTCGGAAAGACGCCTGGGCTACCGAGCCCATCCCAGGCCGAGATCAACGATCTCCTCGTCTCGCTCAGCGACCGTTTTACGACGGTTGTGCGCATCAAAGGCGGTGACCCGTTTGTCTTTGGTCGGGGCGCGGAGGAGGCGGAAGAGCTTCTGGCAGCTGGCGTGTCAGTTTCCGTCGTTCCCGGCATCAGTTCGTCCGTCGCCGGTCCGGCCGCCGCTGGGCTGTCGGTGACCCGCAGGGGCGTGTCGAGTGGATTCTGCGTTGTCACCGCGCATCAAGACCCTGACTCGGTCCCAATTCATTGGCCGTCAATTGCCACTGCCGGAATCACGATCGTGGTCTTGATGGGGGCGAAGCGAGCTCCAATGGTCCGGCGTAACCTCATCGGCGGCGGGCTCGACCCGGCAACGCCGGTAGCGATTATTACTGACGCAACCGGTTCAGGGGAGCAGATCTCGTTCCTCACCCTCGACTCGCTCGGTCAGTCGACGGTCCCAAACCCCTCGATCATTATGATCGGTCCTGCGGCGTCGGCGGATCTCTCTGTTCGGCGGACCCTCGAAAAAGCCGCACAGGTGGGTCCAGGGATCGGTGTTCGTTAGCGAATGAGTGGGGGAAGGCAGCGGTGTTCGGCCAGCTTCGCGCTAAGGCGCGTGGAGGTCAGTATTCAGGCCGCCCCAGTTGGTGTTGCCAGAAGGCACCACCTCGACTCGACCGGTCTGGCTGTTGCGTCGGAACAGCAGATCGGACTGGCCCGAGAGTTCCAACGCTTTGCAGACGGTTCCGTCCGGTCTTAGTACCTTCGTACCGGCGGTGACGTAGAGCCCGGCCTCGACAATGCATCTATCGCCGAGCGATATGCCAATACCTGCGTTTGCACCAAGCAGGCTGTTCTTGCCGACCGAGTTTATTTGTTTGCCGCCTCCAGACAGAGTGCCCTGGATCGATGAGCCAGCGCCAATGTCTGAGTTGGCGCCGACGGTCACTCCCGGTGTCACTCGGCCTTCGATCATTGCCGGACCGAGACTGCCTGCGTTGAAGTTGACGAACCCCTCGTGCATCACGGTGGTGCCGGGAGAGAGGTGGGCCCCGAGACGCACCCTGTCGGCATCGCCGATTCGGACGCCGGGGGGAGTCACGTAGTCGGTCATGCGAGGGAATTTGTCAATCGACGTAACTTGAAGGTGATGATGATGCTCGGCCGCGGCGGATCGGAGCGTGTCGACATGCTCAGGTAGGCATGGCCCCGCCGATGTCCAGGCCACGTTAGTGAGCAGTCCGAAAATGCCGTCAAGGTTCAGTGAGTTCGGCGCGGCCTCGCAACGAGACAGAAGCTGTAGCCGGTAGAACGCGTCGGCGGCGCTGAGTGGCGCGTCGTCGAGTGAATCGATCTCGAGGATGATTGTCTCGCCAACAACGATGCCGACTTGCGCCGCGAGACAGGATCGAAACGCGTCGCCGGTTGGAAACCATGCGTCGAGCGTCGCTCTGGATACCGCGTCGAGGTAGCTATGACCGGTGACTGAAATGCTCATCTTGCGAGACTAGCCCGCGTATTTCGTCCGGTCTGAGAGTTCACGTCGAGCTTCGCGATCGGAATCTCGCTTGGCGATCATTTGCCGCTTGTCATGAGTTTTCATGCCCTTGCCAAGCCCGAGCTCGATCTTGGCCTTGCCGTCTTTGAAATAGATCGCGAGCGGCACCAGCGTGAGCTGCTCGATGTCGATCTTCGAGTTGAGGCGACGAAGCTCGTACTTGTGCATGAGGAGCTTGCGCTTACGAGTTGGGTCGACGATGCCCTGGGTGCCAGCCCTTGAGTAGTTGGCGATGTGAAGCCCGATGACGTAAAGCTCGCCCGACTCGAATCGGGCATACGCCTCGTTGATAGTGACCTTGGATTCACGCAGCGACTTGACCTCGGCCCCGCGCAGCATGATGCCGGCCTCGAACGTCTCGGTGATGTTGTAGTTGCGGTGCGCCTGCTTGTTCCTGGCGACCATCTTCTGCTCGGTTTTGGCTGCATGCTTGGTGGCCATCGCTCGATACTACCGAGCTGAGATGGCGGCGGTAGTGTGATTTCCGTGTTGCACCTTGCTCGAACTGCCTATCTCGAGATCCTCGCCGAGGCGTGGCGCGTGTATCCGTTGGAGGCGTGCGGTTTACTGGTTGGCCCCGGCGGCTCGAATTCGATCACTCAATTCCATCCAGTGCACAATGCGGCCGAGTCATCACGCGTTTTTACGCTCGACAGCCTCGGCTATATGAAGGCCGAACGGGCTGCTGATGACGCCGGGCTTGAGGTTCTTGGTGTGCTGCACTCCCATACCCACACCTCCGCCTATCCGTCGCCAACCGACGTCGCTGAAGCCACACAACCCCTGGTCCCGACCACATGGAGGTGGGCGATCGTGTCGCTGGCGTGGGGCTATCCGGAGCTCCGCAGCTTCGTTATCAGTGACAACCAAGAATCTCCGACGGCTGGAATAGCTGAGGAATCTGTGGTGTTATCAGACTAGAATCCTTACTTGACCACTCAGCTTTATCGGCTTTGTCGGGAATAGTCTTTTATCAGAGGTATTTTGTGTCTGAAACAGCATCATCAACCGTCACTGTTCGGCTCCCCACAGTCTTGCGTCCGCAGGCAAATGGGCAGTCGACGGTCGAACTCAGCGGCGCAACCGTCGGTGAGGTCGTCACTGCACTGGTATCGGAATACCCAGGGCTGAAGACAAACATCCTCGACGATGACGGCAACGTGCGTAAGTTCGTCAATGTGTACGTCAACGACGAAGACATCCGCTTCCTCGACAAGCTCGACACGCCAGTCGAAGCCGGAGCCGAAGTCGCCATTCTTCCTGCCGTCGCCGGAGGCTGAGTATGGCTGTCGTCGAATCGGTTCTCGACCTCATTGGCAACACGCCAATCGTCGACGTAAGCCAACTCAGCCCAAACCCGAATGTGCGCATTTACGCCAAGCTTGAGGGACAAAACCCTTCGGGCTCGGTGAAAGACCGCATCGCCATGGCGATGATCGACGCCGCCGAGGCCGCTGGCGAACTCGCGCCAGGCAAGATCGTGCTCGAACCATCGTCTGGCAACACCGGCATCGCTCTCGCGATGATCTGCCAGATTCGGGGATATCGCCTCAAGATCGTGCTCCCCGAGAACGTGACCGAAGAGCGCCGCCAGGTACTCCTCGCTTACGGCGCCGAGATCATCTCATCGCCTGGTGCCGAGGGCTCAAACGGTGCAGTTCGACTTGCCCAACAGCTTTCGCTTGAGAATCCAGAGTGGGTCTTCCTCTACCAATACGGCAACGAGGCCAACCCAACTGCTCACTTCACCGGGACCGGACCCGAGATTCTGGCCGACGTGCCAGACATTACGCACTTCGTCGCTGGCCTTGGCACAAGCGGCACACTCATGGGTGTCGGTACATACCTCAAAGAACAGAAGCCGTCGGTCAAGGTGTTTGCGGTAGAGCCACCGAGCGGTGAGCGCGTCGAAGGTCTTCGATCCCTCGACGATGGCTACGTGCCGCCAGTATTCGAAAAGTGGGGCGGTCTCGAACTGCTCGACGGCAAGCGCATTGTTCGCCCGATTGAGTCGCTCGAGTTCACTCGTCGTCTCGTCAGCGAAGCCGGCATATTCGGAGGAATCTCCGCTGGCGCTGCGCTTGCTGGCGCAGTGAAGATCGCCGAGCGAATTCCTGAGGGTGAAGAAGCCCACATTGTCTTCATCGTGAGCGACGGAGCGTGGAAGTATCTTTCGACCGGGGCCTATTCAGCGCCGCTCGACGAAGTTGCTGAGTCACTCAGCGACGTCATCTACTTCTAGTAGCGAAGTGAGCCGTGGGCGTTTCGGCGCGCCAGCGCCGAAAGGCGAAGCGAACGAAGTGAGCCGAAAACCAGGAGAACCGGACGGGCGCATATCCCATCCGGTCCTATTTGGTCATCTGCCCAACGACTTTTCGTCTACTGACGTGTATTCAGACTTCGCTCGACCATCGGTCAATTCTGCACCAGCCTCGGGCATCATCGACCGATTCTGTCTGCCGCCTGTTCCGATGGCCGAGGCGTTGTGGTACAAGGTACGCAGCCCTGAGGCCCACGTCCAGCGAATAGGATCGTTTGCCTATTAAGTCGAACGCAAGTAGTACGATCGGCCCGTGGATCCCCGTCCAATCGGAATGTTTGATAGCGGCTTCGGTGGCCTGACTGTTGCCAGAGCTGCGATCGACCTGCTGCCAGCTGAAGACCTCGTCTATCTAGGCGACACGGGGCGCTACCCATACGGCCCTCGACCTCTCGAGCAGGTTCGCGAGTTCAGCCACGAAATCGCACGCTTTCTCATTGCGGAGTACGACATCAAGTTTCTCGTTGTTGCCTGTAATACGGCGACGGCGGCGGCCCTCGACGAGTTGGTTGATCAGCTCGACATCCCTGTACTCGGCGTCGTCAACCCCGGCGTAAAGGCAGTCAAACTAGCGACAACGACGGGCCGGGTCGGCGTTATCGGCACGGTTGGAACGATCGGGTCGAAGGCATACGAGCTGGCGGTCAACCACTGGGCGCCTGACATCGAGCTGACAACATGCGCGTGTCCTGGCCTGGTTGAGTTTGTTGAGCGCGGCGAGACGAGTGGGGCTGAGATCGAGATCCTCGTAGACCGGCTTCTGGCGCCGATCGTGTCAGCCGATATTGACACCCTCCTTCTTGGCTGCACGCATTATCCGTTTCTCGCTCGGGTGATCTCCGATGTCGTCGGCCCCGAGGTGACGCTCGTGTCGTCGGCGGACGAGACCGCCTTCGCTCTCTTTGACATTCTCCACGAGCAGGATCTGCTGCACCCCGACCAGAAGCGGACGGGCGGGCACCAGTTCATTTCATCTGGTGATGTCCGGGCGTTCGCTTCACTTGGTTCGAAGCTGCTCGGCCCCGAATTAGTTGATGCGCGCCGCTGGCACACCGGCCCCTCCTAGGGTGTGAGGTCGATAGCTCCACCCGCTAGCAAGGAACCCTCATGCGCCCAGATGGCCGTCAGAACAACGAACTTCGTCCGCTCTCTTTCGAACGTGACTTCACGACGATGTCGGCAGGGTCAGTGCTGATTTCATTTGGCGAGACCCGCGTCCTCTGCACCGCATCGGTCGACGAGAGCGTTCCTCGTTGGATGCAGGGGTCGGGTAAGGGCTGGGTGACCGCCGAATACTCGATGCTGCCAGGCTCAAGCCCTGATCGCATCCGCCGCCGGGTTTCGGGTCGCGACCAAGAGATCCAACGACTCATTGGCCGTTCGCTCCGCGCTGTCGTCGATATGAAGGCGCTTGGCGAGCGACAGATCACCGTCGACTGCGACGTGCTCCAAGCTGACGGCGGCACTCGCACCGCGTCAATCTGTGGCGGCTACGTTGCTCTCCACGATGCCATTACCCGCCTCGGTCTCACCACCAAGCCCATCATCGACAACTGCGCCGCGATAAGCGTCGGCATTCTCGACGGCGAGGCCAGACTCGATCTGCCGTACGCAGAAGACTCGATCGCCGATGTCGACATGAATGTCGTCATGACCGGCTCAGGCAACTTCATTGAAGTCCAAGGCACGGCCGAAGGGGCGGCGTTCGGGCGCGACATGCTCGACAGTCTTCTTGACACGGCAACAGCGGGCATCGCTCAGATCGTCACCGCGCAGAACGAACTGCTGGCAACGCCACCAGCTGCTCGCAGCTGATGAAGTCGAAGCTCGTCATCGCATCGGCCAATCCCGACAAGGTGGCCGAGCTTCGCGATCTGCTCATCGCACACTTCGATGTTGTAGCTCGTCCTTCCGACGCGCCAGACACGATCGAAGACCAGCCGACGCTGCTCGGCAACGCCACGAAGAAGGCGCGAGAAATTGCGGCCGCTACCGGCATGGTCGCGCTCGCCGACGACACCGGTCTCTTTGTTCGGGCGCTTGACGATCGACCGGGAGTGTTCACCGCCCGATACGCGGGCGAGTCAGCGACCTACGGCGAGAACGTGGCGAAGCTGCTTCGTGAACTCGACGGGGTCGAAGACCGGCACGCCGAGTTCCGCACCTGCGTCGTTGTGGCATTCCCGGACGGCACGATGATCGATGCGATGGGAGTCGTCGAGGGCGATATTGCTGTCGCTGAAATCGGTGATGGCGGGTTTGGGTATGACCCCGTCTTCTGCCCCGTTGAGGCTGATGGGCGGTCATTCGGTCAGATGACGAAGGCGGAGAAGCACGCGATTAGCCACCGGGCCCGCGCCCTGCGCGCCCTCCTTCGCGTACTGGACTGAGTAGACACCCCATTAGTGGGGTGTCTACTCAGTCCAGTACGCAAAAGGGGTGGGGGCTGTAGTCTGACGCAGTGAGCATTTTTGATCAGATCGACGCCTCGAATGACATCGTCAAGTTGGCCGAGATCGCAGTGGTTGCCACGGGCGCGATTGTGCTCAACGCAGCCTTCCGATGGTTGTTTCGATTCCTAACCAGACGGGCAGTTCGACGGGCCCTTGTTGGCCGTGGACAATGGAAGCTTCGACTTCCGCGCAACAACGATGGCGCAAACGCAGAACAACGACGGGTGCAGCGGGCCGATGCCGCAGCACACATGATGTCCCGCTTCTCTAGCCTCTTGATTGCGGCCGTGAGCGTCGTCATCATTTCGCGTATTTTGTCGGTCGACCCGGTCGTACTCGTTTCCTCTGCTGGCTTCATCGGCGCTGGCATCGCAATTGGTGGACAGGCGCTCATCAAAGACTGGCTCACCGGCCTCCTGGTCTTGTTGGAAGACCGCTACGCAATCGGCGACCAGGTAGCCATGAGTGTCAACGGCGTCGTCACTACAGGAACGGTCGAAACGTTCAACGGAGCCGGAGTTCGTCTTCGCCTAGAGGACGGCGCAACCTGGCACACCGGTCACGGAGCGGTCGAAAGCGTGCTGAATCGTTCTCAGCAGCTCGTCACCCACGTCGTCGAGATTCCAAATGCAGTGTGGGACGAGCTCGACGAGACAAGGGTTGGCGCAGAGTTGAACGCCGCGTCGCACGACCTCGGCCTCACCGGGGTGCTTCTTCTTGCCGATATTAAGGCCGAAGAAACTGATGACGGGTCCACCGCAGTGACCTTCCAAGCCTCGCGCCCGCTCAGCGACCGCCAGCAACGACTCGTCGGGCGGCGCATCACGGATGGTCCCCGGCGCGAGACCGAGTAGTGCGGACGGGGGGACTCGAACCCCCACACCTTGCGGCGCCAGGACCTAAACCTGGTGCGTCTGCCAATTCCGCCACGTCCGCGTAGCTGGGTCCACGTTAGCGCCCCGAACGCCTGTAGCCTGACACGCATGACAACGCCAGGAATTCCTTTCGCTGAGGTCCCCAGTGGCGGCTTCGGTTTTGACATCTACCAGCAGCTTCTGAAGGAACGTATTGTGTTCCTTGGCCAGCAGGTAGACGACACAATCGCAAACGCCATCTGCGCCCAGATGCTCTTCCTCGCTGGGCAAGACCCAGACAAAGACATTTGGCTCTACATCAACTCGCCCGGTGGCTCAGTCACCGCAGGCATGGCTATTTACGACACTATGCAGTTCATCAAGCCAGATGTCGCCACCGTGTGCCTCGGGCTTGGTGCCTCGATGGGCCAGTTCCTTCTCACCGCCGGTGCCCCCGGCAAGCGCTATGCACTCCCGCACGCCCGGGTCATGATGCACCAGCCGCTCGGTGGAATCCAGGGCCAAGCAACCGACATCGCCATTCAGGCCGAAAACATGCGCCAGATCAAGCAAGAAATGGCCGAACTCATTGCCGAGCATTCAGGCCAGGACGTCGAGACCATTGTGGCCGACTCCGACCGTGACAACTGGTTCCTCGCCCCGAGGGCGAAGGAATACGGTCTGATCGATCACGTCATCGCTCGTGCCGGCGAACTCCCCACGGGAGACTAGGAAACACGATTTCTCGCCTCGGTGAGGACACTCCACCGATGACCAATCACGACCCAGCCCCCGCATCACTGCTTTTGCAGACCGAGCGCGTCGCCAAAGGCGGCGCAATGCTCGGTCGTGATGACGGGGGCCGTGTCGTTTTTGTCGAAGGCTCAATCCCGGGTGAAACCGTCAGGGTCGAACTGACGAAACAGAAAAAGAGCTTCGCCAACGGTTTCGTGGTGAGCGTCGAGTCGCCGTCGCCCGACCGGCGCAAACCGCCGTGCATACACGTTGACGAGGGGTGCGGAGGCTGCGACTGGCAGCACATTGTTCCCGATCGACAGAGCGACCTTCGTCGCGAGGTCGTCATTGATGGACTCAAGCGAATTGCCAAACTCGACGATCCCCAGGTTGGAGCAAGCCCATATTTGCCCTCAACCGGTTATCGCACGACCTTGCGACTTGCCGTCCGCAACGGCAAGGCCGGGTTCCGTCGGCGGGCTTCCCACGAGGTCGGCTCGGCTGAGTCGTGCATCATCGCCCATCCGCTTGCGCTTGAGATTATCCAGCAGGGCCGGTTTCCTGGCGCCAAGGAAGTAACCGTTCGAGTCGGGGCCAATACAGGCCAACGCCTGGTCTTAGTGTCGCCAACCGCGGCGGACGCAACAGTGCCAGATGGTGTCATTCTCGTCGGCACCGACGAACTCGAGAAGGGCCGCGAGGCGTTCTATCACGAAGAGGTCGCCGGCATTCGCTATCGCATTTCGGCCGACTCGTTCTTTCAGTGCCGCGCCGACGGTGCGGCAACGCTCATAGATCTCGTCCGTGATGGTTTGGCCGACGTCGACGGTCCCCTCCTCGATGCGTACTGCGGAGTTGGTCTTTTCGGCGCAGCGCTTGGCGAGGGACGGCCTGTCTTTGCTGTTGAATCGTCTCGATCATCGGTAGCTGACGCGGCCGTGAACTTGGGTAACAACGCCGAGATCGTGCGCAGCCGCTTCGAACGGTGGATGCCGCAGCCAGTCGCGGCTGTCGTAGCCGACCCCGCGCGAAGCGGTCTCGACCGGGCTGGCGTTGGCGTCATTGACGGCACTGGTGCGAAGAAGCTGGTGCTCGTCAGTTGCGACCCAGCGGCTCAGGCCCGCGACACGTCGTTGCTCATCGAGGCCGGCTTTGCGCTCGAACGAGTCACCGCGGTCGACCTCTTTGGCGAGACGTCGCACATTGAAGCAGTCTCGGTCTTTAGTCGCTGATCTCAACCGGGTCGAATGGACGTGGGTGTCGCTTGCGAGGACGAGGGGACGAGATCGAAGCGGGATTCCAACGTTCGAGCAACCCAGGGCCAAACTCGCGCTCGAGTGCTTCGGGAAGCATCGGTCGGCTCATCAAGTAGCCCTGGCCGAAGCTGCAACCGAGCTCCTGAAGTGTCATGAGCTGTTTGCTGGTTTCGATGCCTTCTGCGGTCACCGATAGGCCGAGCGAGCGACCGAGCGCCAAGATGGTCTCGACCATGATTCGATAGCGACGGGAATCCGCCATGTTCGATACGAAGCTTCGGTCGATTTTAATGCTGGTCACATCTAGCTCGGCGAGTCGCTGAAGGCTCGCTTGGCCCTTGCCGAAGTCGTCGATGGCTACTTTGAATCCGGCCTCGGAGAGCCGCCGGAAGACGATCTTTGCTTTCGCCATGTCGTCGAACCCGTCTCGTTCAGTGAGCTCAAGGCCGAGGAGTGGAGCGGGATCGCCCCCGACGAGATCGATAAGGAGATCGACGAGATCGGGTCGGTCGAGCGAGCGAGCCGAAAGGTTCACCCACACCTCAAGCGGGTTGTGGCTCGGACGGCTGGCCGACCAGGTGGTGAGCTGGTCGTAGGCCTGATCAAGCACCCATCGATCAAGCTCGAGGATGGTCGTACTCTCTTCGGCAATTGGCACAAACTCTTCGGGCGCAAGCAACCCATAGCTCGGGTGTTCCCAACGAACGAGCGCTTCCACGCCGGTAATGCGACGATTGTGCAGATCGAACTTGGGTTGGTACACCAGACGAAGTTCGTTGTTCGTGATCGCCCCGCGAAGCTGGTCGGCGAGCGTCATGCGCCGCATAACACTGCGCCCGTCCGACTCGTTGAACACTCGGAATCCTGCACCGCCGTCAGCCTTTGCTGCGTACATCGCAGCGTCGGCTCTTGCGAGAACGTGCTCTCCTGAGTCATGAAGTGCTGAAGTCGCTACACCAATTGAGGCTCGGACTTGACGTTTGACCACACCCATCTGTATCGACTCGTCGAGGCTGCCGACAAGTCGGTGCCCGATCGCTTGTACCGCCGTTGGGCTGAGGTCTCCAGTCAGCACGACTGCGAATTCGTCGCCGCCCTGTCGGAAGGCTTGAGCCGATTGAGGTAACACACTGACGAACCGGTCAGCCACGATTTTCAGAAGTTGGTCGCCGGCGAGGTGTCCGAGGTTGTTGTTGATCCAGGCGAACTGGTCGAGGTCGACGGCAAACAACGCGTAGGGGCTCTTAGATTCGTCGAGCTCAGCGAGGCGTTGAACCAAGAGACGTCGGTTTCCAAGCCCGGTGAGCGAGTCTTTGTGGGCCGCATCGGCGAGGATTGATTCGAACTGGTGCCTGTCGGCGAGAAGCCCGATGAGCCGGGACACGAGAGCGTGGACGCTCAACTCGGCATTGTCGGGACGGCGTTCGGTGCTACGGAGTACCTCGACGAAGCCGACCAACTTGCCAGTCGGGTCGTGTGCGGGGGTGGTTACTGCAGTAGCGAAGGCGCCATCTGGCCCGCTGACGTGGCTCCAATGGTGCTGGCTACGTATATCGAGCTCGACGTAAGAGAGACGGCGTTTCACCGCCTCGAGCACGTTGGGGCCGCACGATTCGAGGAGCTGGCCTTCCCAGCCGAGAGGCATCGTGTAGCGCGAGTTATTGGGGCGGTATGACTGAAGCGTTCCGTCTGGCGCGAATGTAGTGATCACGCAGGCGCTGGCATCGATGTGCCGCTCGGCGAGGTTTGCGACAAGCTCGATACTTGCGGCCAGGGTGACGCCCGAACCAAGGGTCTCAAGAATCTCGATCTGCTCGACGGCGAGCATCTCGGCCCGCCGACGGTCGGAGAGTTCACGGAGCTGAAAGACAACTGCTCCGCCCAGCTCATCGAGGTTCTCCCCGGCCACGTCGAAGGCGCGATACTCAGCTTCTGGAGCATCTGTTCCATTGACCCTGATCCGATACACGTCCGGCGGACGAAGACCGCTGTGCGAGGACGTTTCGGTAAAAACACTGAGCGCTCGTTCGAGGTCGGCGGGATGAATGACTTCGATTGCGCTCTTGCCGACGACCTCGTTTGGGTTGAGACCGAACATGGCGTGGGCACGAGAGCAGGCGCCGCGGAGGATGAAGTTGAAGTCAACTACCGCGGTGTACGCGTCGTCGTCCTCAAATCGAACCGCAAGGGCGTGCCATTCGGCGTCGTCGTCATGCGGATTAGTGTCGGTGCCCACGAGCCTTCTATCGACACGTTTTGCCGCCAGCCTGAGTAGTGGTTTTCAGTTCGCTAAGCTTTTACCGACTGCTATTTGCGCTACGGATTGGTCAGGTTGAGTGTGAGGTCGTTCGAACGGACAAAACCGCTCGCTTCCTGCCCCTGCAACCTGATGGTGAGCGACAAAGAGCTCGCAGCAGCGGTCGACTCGTCGTACATGATGCTGAACGCGGTAGCGCTGTCCATCGTGAACGTTGGTCCGGCCGCAGTAGTAACCGATCCGGAGTTGACTTGGACGTGGGTTCCAGGGTGGTCGGTCTTGATCGTGAGCTGGTTGGCTGCCGGGAGTCCGCTTGCCGTCACATAGCTGATCTGTGCATCGAAGGCTGTTCCGGGAGCGGTCAATACTCTGGCCATGTAGCCCGACGTCAGCGTTGTCGACGCAGGGTGGTTGACAGATGCCGTTGCGGTGCCGTCAACATCCAACAAGACGAGGTGATGGTCGATGCGGAGCGCCGTGACGACTGGGGTCGAGGTGTTCGACGACGCGAGCGAGACGACGACTTTCAGGAACTGATCACCGTCGTACTCATACGGCACCATGGCTGTCCCGGCGGTGTACGAGGTTGCGTCTGTGCCGTCTGGACCGACCGCAGTTGCACCCGAAGCGGCAGCCAGCGTCGTTCCACTGATCATTTGGATTGTCGCCGTCGTTCCGGCGGGGAGCGTGGCGATCGAGTTGAACAAGCCGTACACACCACCTGAGCTGGTGTCGATGACCGCAGTCCACGTGCCGTTTGGTGCTTGGGCGCCCTCGTGGGGGCCGAATGTGGCGCTGAACCCGTAGCTCTCATAGGGAGCCGCGTGCTTTGCGCCGAAAATGCCGGTCTCGTCGTCTCTGCTGTCTTCGAAGTACATGAAGAACGGAGCGGATGATGAGATGCGAGTGCCGGCTGCGTATGTCGAAATTGGAGTACTTGCCTGACCAGGTGAGCCCGCAATGCCAGTGCTGTCGCAGACATAGGTTGAGGTTCCCACAACGGGAACATCCATCTGAATTGTGATTCCCGGCGTGGGACAAACGAACGTCGCATATTGGAACGCCGATGGGACGAAGTACTCGGAGCTGAGAAAGCTAAGCGGCATGAATGCCGTGGACGCGCTTCCATTGCCGTCTTCTTGCTGGTTGGCTCCGATCGGCAGATTCGAGGAGATGGCGTAGCCTTCACCCGCAGGTCGTGAAGCACCGCCGGCGTACTGGATCGACGCATTGGCCGCGAGCGCCACGGCGGAGTAGTTGATGCCAGTCGAGCCAAGGATGTCAATCGTGGCCCCTCCGACGCTGGCACCGACTTCCATGTGAGCGCTTTGGATCCCGTAAATGGTCTCGCCAATCCATGGGATACCGACGTAGGCGTCAGTCGAGTTCGATTTATGGGTGGCGATGAAATCGACCCCGTTCGTCGAACGCAGAACGACGGAGTTGCCGATGGTGTTGTCCTGAATAATCTGGACAGATCCGTCGGACGGAGCAACGCTTATTGTTTGGGTTACGGCGTTGTTATAAACGACCTCGATGGTCGCCGTGTTTAATGGCGATCGGATCCAAAATTCCTGAGTGTTTCGCTCTGTCGCGAAGATGAATTCGGTGGCAGCAAGAGTTTCAGGAACAAGGGGCGACGCGTTATCCACCACGCCAGCCGTCGAGATCGGGCCGTACGCAGTGAGAACCGAATCCTTGCCCATGGTGTCAAAGACGCCGACCTGGCCACGGTTCAGGGTCATGGTCGTCGCGCCGTTACTGACCTCGACGCCATCGGCATAGCTAACGGCCGACACTTGACCGGCCGCCCCAAAACTTCCGTCATATGTGTCCGAGACAGCGTAGTAGGTTGCCTTTGGATACTCGGTCGCAGTCGACGTTGCGGCGGCGTTGCCCATGTAGAAACAAAAGTCTGAGTCGCCGCTTGGAGCATTCGCCAGCTCGACCCATACATCGGTGGTCGGAGAAGGAACGGTGCCCGTCACCGAAATGATGAGCGGAAGACCCGTTGCTGAGTCGATCGCCCGTAGATCGCTCGCGTCGGAGCTCAGCCACAGGTTATTGATTGGCGTTTCTGTGTCGAGCTGCACTCGGAACGGCGTGTCCGTTTGGGCTGGCCCTGGATTCGCAACCGTTACGCATTGTCGAGTCGACCATGAGTTGTCCCACCACGAGGTGCCTGCGTCGGGGGCTGCCGTGCCAAATCGTTGCAGCTCAAGGGCCCCGCTGCCGTTGTCCTGGGTGCCCGCAAAGGTGCCAAGAGCCCACGCCTGAGGCGAGTTGAACAGGGATTCTTGGCTGTTCTCATAGTCGTACAGCAGGATCGTGTCGGTGCCGAGATCGAGTTCGCCTGAGAGATAGTTTTCGATCGTCAATCCGGCGATCGCAGGGGGCATCACCAGAACCAGCGCAGCCAGTACTGACAGGACCGTGCCGATCCGGAAACCTCGATGTGAGTGCGCGGCGCGCCAGAAACTCATCACCTAGTTCTAATCGGCACATAGGTCAAAAAACTTATGCTTTGTACCGCTCCGGAAGGGACTTCGGCCTAAAGTCCATTTGACCATGATCCTCTTGGCCTCAGCATCTTCAACAACCAACGCAATCGCTGTGATTACTTGCATAGGCGTTGCTTGTCTCTGGCTCGCCAGCAAGTTGAAGATTCCTGCGATTCTGCTCTTGCTTCCTGCAGGCGTTTTGGCTGGCCCTGTGCTTGACGTGCTCAAACCAGACGAGCAGTTCGGCAACGTGCTGTTTCCTGCCGTGTCGCTTGGTGTGGGTCTTTTGCTCTTTGAGGGCGGTTTAAGCCTCCGATTTGATCGAATCGGGGAAGTGAAGTCGGTGACGGCGCGGCTTGTCACCGTCGGCGCGTTCATCACCTGGATCATCGGCATTGGCGCCGTCGCGGTGCTCTTCGACCTTGGACGTGGGCTCACCGCCCTTGTTGCTGCATTGCTCATTGTGTCTGGTCCAACCGTGGTGCAACCGCTGCTTCGTATGGCCAAGCCACGAAGCTCAGTCAGCGAAGTTCTGCGCTGGGAGGGAATTGTCATCGATCCGATCGGGGCGACCCTTGGCGTTGCTGTGCTCGATGCGGTGATCCACGATCTTGGGTTTGTTGACTCGTCCCTTCGTATCTTCATCACCCTTGGGTCAGGAGGAGTCATCGGCCTCGTGACCGGAGTTGGGTTTGCGTTCCTCCTTGGCCGGCACGTGATCCCCGATTACCTCCAGAACCCCGCTGCGCTCGCCGCCGCGGTTGGCTCATTCGCCGTCGCCGACATAGTGAGTACCGACGCTGGGCTCATGGCCACTACCACTCTCGGCCTCGTGTTGGCCAACCAAAAGCGAGCGCCAACCCGTCACATTCGAGAGTTCCAAGAAGAACTTAGCCTGCTGGTACTGGGATCGCTGTTCCTGGTTCTAGGAGCCAGGGTCGACCTTGACGAGATGATCGACGTACTTCCGAAGGCGGTCATACTGGTCATCGTGCTCGCCGTTATTGCCCGTCCGTTGGCGGTGGCGGCATCGACTATAGGGTCGGGCCTGTCAACGCGCGAACGCATGTTCATCGCAGTTATCGCGCCCCGTGGCATCGTGGCCGCGGCCGTCTCTGCTGTGTTTGCTCTTGAGCTTGAAGAAGCCGGCGTCGACCCTGGCCCGCTTGTTGCCATCACGTTCTCGGTCATTGTGCTCACGGTTTTGCTCTATGGGCTCACCGCAGTGCCTATGGCGAAGTTACTTCGAGTCGCTCGGCCGGCAGCCCGAGGCGTTGCCATTGTTGGCGCCGACCCGTGGCACCTTCAGCTTGCCACTTGCCTCCAAGACGCCGATGTTCCGATCATGCTCTTCACCGACCGGGTATTCGAGCGACGCCGCGCCGAACGTAACCTCCTCCTGGTTTTCGACGGTCGCCTTCACAGCGAAGAACTACTCGAAGTAGCGGACGCCGTTGGCATCAAGACTGTCTTGGTGCTGACCGACCGAACCGAACTTGCGACCGCAGTCGTCACCACGCTTGGTCCCCACGTCGGGCGGGCCAACCTATTCGAAATGAGTCATGGCCGAGACGTGGAAACTGGCGTTGGTGCGGCGCTCGCCGCTCGGGCTGCATTTGGTAAAGACTTTGACTCGGACGAGCTCGATAAAATCCTCGCAGACGGCGGAGAGATCACCATCGTCGACAAGGACGACCTGAAGAGCACCGATGTGATGCTTGTCGCGTTGGACACAGGCCACGCGTCGTTCGACGGCTCGAGTGCGCCTCAGGCGATCGTTGCCCGCCGCGTTCTTATCGTCGAAGAAGCGGTCGAGTCAGACAAGTAGGCCCGCCTTCGCAAGGGATGCATAGGGCTGAGCCATCGAACGTTTCGAGTTTGACTCCGGCGGCTCGGATGCGGCGGGCCGTCTCGTCGAAGCCGCCGATGGTGACGCAGTGGCCGGGCGACAGGGCAAGTACGTTGAGGCACAGGCCGTTGCTGCGGTCGAACTCATCTTTTGGCGCTTCGATCAGGGTGTAGCCATGTTTGACCAGTGTTTGGTGAAGCGCCGTCGGCAGCAGCGGAGCGAACACCAGCGCCATGTGGTCGTCTAGCGGCGAGATAACCGAGAGCAGGTGCAGACATGCCGCCGGACCATCGCCGTACGGCAGGTCGTAGGCGAGGACGTCGACGCCGACCGGGGTGAGGATCGCCTGGAGTTGGTCGATGCCTGCTTGGTTCGTGCGAAAGCCTCGTCCCACGGCGAGCGTCGACGAGTCGATCCAAAAACAATCGCCGCCCTCGACTGTTGCATCGCCGTCGATCGAACCGATTACAGGGATGTTGAGTGAGGCGTAGAGCGCTTCGTGCACCGCCCGCTCTGGCTTGCGGAGGTCCTTGCCCATGTTGAGCAGAATCGCGCCGGCGTCAGTGATGAACGAGGGGTCATACGCGAATACAGCGTCGGCCAGTCCGGCTTCTGCGATGAGACTGTCGTCGAGCCATTCGATCGAAGCTCCTGCCGCAGCAATGATTGCTACGAGCTCATCGTGGTTTGGGCCCACTCGGCCGGGATCGAACGACTCGGAGTAGTGCCACGCCTCTGGGTCGGCTCCGGTGAGGGCACCACCGGGTCGTGCCATGGCGACCCGACGCAAAGGAGCCACCATTGAGTTTCCGCCGTAGTCGGCTTCATCTTGCACAGTGGCTCCTTGCATTTCGGTCGTGCGGCGAGGTCAGGCGTTGACCCGCTTGAACCACACCAGGCTAAGCGTTCCGGCGCCGATCAAGATGCCGGCGACGCTACCCATCACCCAGAGCTTGAAGCAAGCCGAGATGACGAGGGCGACGACGACCATCGATGCTTCCGAGCCGTTCCACTCGACTCGCTCGGCCATGAGTGCCCGTTGTTCGTAGCGAGCGACAACGGCGACAATTCCGGCAAGGATGACGGCCGATGCGGTGAGCAGTGGCATTTTCTGAATCCACCAGGCGATGGTGCCGACGTCGGCGGTCGGGAGCCAACCCATGAGGTAGAACCCTGCTCCGGCGATTGACGCTGCGGTGAAGTGCCAAAGGTAGACAGACATGGCGATTGCGTTGGCCGCAACGACCGTCGCCCATGCCTTCTTGTTTCGGGCAAGCCAACGCGAGATGGCTGGTGCAGCTGCGATTGCAGTTGCGCTATAGGCGGCGCCAAAGAGCATCAGTGCGACCGAGGGAGGGTTGGTGGGTGAGAGGTGCAGGCCGGGGAAGTTGACCATTGAAGTTGGCCACGGGCCAATGGTTACGGCGGCGAGGGCTGCGGCCCAGAGTCCGGCGGCGATGGTGAGGAGTTGTGCGCCCGAGGGGAGCAGGCCGTCTCGCCATGCGAAGCCAGCAACTTGGAAGAGCAACCAGCCGAGTACCCAGTTGATGTGGGGGAGAACGGGGACTTCGGCGAAACGCAGAGCCTCGAAGAATGCGAAGGCAGCGACGCCGACGGCGGCGAATTTGGCCGGGTTCTTCCGGAATCGGGGGAGGACGTAAGGGGCGATGGCGGTGTCGATGGTGTAGTTCGACAAGAACCAAAGCGGAATGGCGGCGGCGGTTGCACCGGCTGCGATGATTGCACCGATGCCGGTGAGGTAGCCACCGGTGATCATTGCGATCCAGGTGACCGCAAGCACGATTGCGGGAGCGACCATGCGACGGATTCGGGCGGCGACCCAGTCCTGAGGGCGTCCGTTCTTTGCGTTGTGGGCATCGAGCGACATTGCTGACGAGAAGCCACCGACTACGAAGAAGAGCGGCATGACCTGGAAGAGCCAGGTGATCCACGACATTCCGGGTGCCTGCTCAAGGGCGTTTCCGGCGTCGAATCCGCCGTCGGCGTTGACTGAAACGGCGATGGCCATCCAGTGGCCGAGGGCAACTGCGATCATTGCGGCTGCACGGTAGAAGTCGACTGCCCGGTTGCGGTCGGCCTTGGCGCCAGCGGCTAGCTCGACGAGACTCGGGGTCTTGTTGGCGTGCGGCGTGTCTTTGCCGTGGGCTGGGCGTTGGAGGGTGGAGGTGTGTGGGCTCATACCCACCATTCAGCCGGATTTAGGGGCGTCCGTCTGCCCAGACAATCCCCCAAAGATCCCCTAGGGGGTTTGGGGACTAGGTGTCGATGGTGTCGTCTTCTTCGGACTTATTGAGATATTCGTAGCCAACTTCGCAGCTGTCTCGGGCCGGGCAGAAACGACACGACGTGCTGGCATTGAGCTCTGGCTCGCGGGCGTTGGCCTGGAGTTCAACCATTTTCTGGACTGCGTCGACGACACGTTTTGAGGTAGACCACAAGAGATCTTCGGTGACCAGCTCGCTTCGGGGATCGCCGGCTTCGAGGTAGTAGTTGACGAGGAGACGGGGTGGGGTGCCGATCTTCAGCATCTCGAGCAGGGCATAGAAACGGAGATCGTCGACGTGGGATCGGTGAGGGCGTCCGCTCTTGAGGTCGATTAGGACTTTGCCCGCCTCATTGCCCCTTGCGAACCCAAGGCTCAAGTCGACGACGCCCTGCATCGCGATGTGTTCGCCACAGAGCTCGGCTCGCACTCGACTTTCGGCCACTGGCTTCCAGACGGCTCGCAGCGGCGGGAATGTCTCGGTGAAGGTCGTGACGTAGTCGTTGACGAGGCCAGTGAGTTCGGCCCGTTCGCCCTGGCTAAGCGACTGGAGGAACATGGCGATCGACTTGAACTCATCGGCTTCGAGACGGTCCATTGCCTGCTTGACGAGCTCGAGCGGACTTGGGGTGCCGGTCCAGCCGACCAGGAGTTCGATGGCTTTGTGGGCAACGGTGCCGCGGGCGGCAGGAACGTTCCATTCGAACTCGGTCATTTCTTCAGCGACGAACCGCCCTTCACAACCGTGGACCATCGACAGCTTGCGTTTTGAGACAAAGAGGGGAGGGTCTTCGATCTCGTCGATCATCGGGGCGAGAGCCGACTCGAGTTCGTGGCGGAGTTCTTCTCTTAGCTCGGGTCGAAACTCGGGGCGCTCTTTTGCGCCAAGCTCGTCGAGCACTTGCTGTTGGGCCGGGTTCAGCGTGTTCTTGGTTGTGGCGCTTACCTGTTGCTCGACGCCGCTTGCCGTCGTGGTCGTATCGCTCGCTTCAGCATTCATAGGGCGGCCGCCCGATCTTTTGCTTGTTCAACGATCCATTCGAAGAGCGCATCGTGGCCTTCGTCGGTGAGTCGTTCGGGATGCCACTGCACGCCGAGCGCAGCGTGTGTCTCGTGCTCGACTACCTCGACCGTGCCGTCAGGGGCGGTGCCCGTGATCTTGAGGTCGGCGCCGAGTGTGTCGACGCTCTGGTGGTGGAGCGAGTTGACATTGATCGACGCGGACTCGAAGATCGAAGCGATACGTGATCCCGACTCAAGGGCGACGGCATGGCGATTGGCGAGGAACGACTCAGCATCGTGTGCTTCGTCCCCCGAGGCTGGCCTGGCCGGGTGGTGCTCGGAAAGTTCCCACATGTGTTGGACAAGTGTGCCGCCGAACGCAACGTTGAGGATTTGCACGCCTCGGCAGATGGCGAGGATCGGCTTGCCCTGCTGTATCGCAGCGTGAATCAGAGCGGCGTCGGAAACGTCGGCGGCGGGAAGCATCTCGACTGCTCCGTCGACGGCTGCGCCATAGATTTCGGGGTCGACGTCTTGTCCGCCACTGAGAACGAGTGCGTTGAACGGTCGAAGGCGGCGATCGGCCTCGGCGGCGGAGGTTGCCCATGGTAGTACGGCCACATCGGCGCCGGCTCGTTCGATCGCGTCAACGTAGTGTGACTCGATCGTGTAGAGATCAGTTTCGGGGTGCATGAACGTGGCTAGCGTGCGGCGCCAGGGGGTGAGGGCGATAAGAGGTCGAGTCACCGGTCCATTGTGCACCGAATGAGGCTGGCCTGCGCGATCTATCTTGTCTCGGGTTTACGGGCGATGAGATGTGCTTGGCCGTCAGACTCGGCCGCGTAGACGACCTCAAGTTCGGCGAAGGCTTCTGTCAGTTCGCCTGGTGTCGCCAGAAAGGGACTGTCGCTGTTGTCACGCCCGACCGTCGACAGCACGGTTATGACAAGAGTGCCGCCCGCCGCGAGCCGGTTGACGAGCTGCCGGTAGAGGCGTTGGTCGCGGAAGCGTTGGCACACGATGACGTCATAGCGTTCGGCGAGCTCGGGGAGGCCGCCATCTAGATCTGCAATCGAGGCTGAACAGCGGTTGGCTACACCGTGTTGCTGCGCCAGGCGATTTGTTGCGTCGACCGCGACGGAGGAGACGTCAACGGCATCAACCCGGAGGCCGGTGGACGCGAGCCAGACTGCAACCCCACCAAGGCCGCAGGCAATGTCGAGTGCTCGGCCTTCTGCTGGGAGCCGATAGTTGGCGAGCTCGAGCGCGTCAGGGGGCGCCGGCTCTGCTGTCGACCGCTCTCGCCACCGCTTGTCCCAACGGAAAGCATCTTCTTCCATCCTGCAAACGTACAGAGCATGCGGCTCGACAGCGCAAAAGCGAACACTTGGGTGTCTGACACCAAAGTGTTCGCAAGGGCTGTCACACCCCCTCGTCATACTTGGGTTTGTGGAGATGAGGGCAATGACAGCAATTGAATTCGCAGAAGCGGCCAAGATGTTGGCTGATATCGCTCGTCGCAGTGGCGCAGTAGTTCCGGGCTTCCAGAGTCCGCCTCGGGTCAAGGGTGCGCTGCGCTCAATTCGGCGTCGGGCCGATGGCTCGGCGACCGTGTCGGTTGCGTTGAA
Source organism: Acidimicrobiales bacterium (assembly GCA_037968895.1). Taxonomy (GTDB): domain Bacteria; phylum Actinomycetota; class Acidimicrobiia; order Acidimicrobiales; family SZUA-35; genus JBBKWJ01. The sequence goes on along the minus strand of JBBKWJ010000050.1, from coordinate 2,117 downwards.
GGGGCGGCCACGGCCAGCTGTGCTTGGTGACATGATCGATGGCGTGATCGCGGCCAACGACCTCGCGGGCCTAGAAGCAGCGACGCTGCGAGACGCACTGTGGCATGGGGTTGCGTACCTCACGAGCCCACCAGCCACGATCGACCTGCGTGAGCCTCACCGTCAGGTTGCGTAATCTGAAGGCGGACTAGCCAGCGCCAATGATCTGAAGGTCGGTTTCGATGCTGTCGAGGGCTTGGCCGCTGGCGAGTTCGAGCACCAGCACAGACTCGGGCGTCGTCTCATCGAGGTAGTAGCCGTTGTCCTTCTCGGCTGGAATGCCAACTAAGACGAGGTTGTCGACGATGGTGAGCGAAATGTAGGGACGCTCAAGTTCGACCGACCAGAGCAAGTCGCCTGTTGAGGAGTCCCGCGCTCGCAATGACCGGCTGACATGAATCAAGTTGGAGAAGTCGGCATAGACGACGACACTTCCATCAGAAGAGAAGACGTGGTCGCCGGCGTAGTCGTCCCCGTTGATGCTGATGCCCGACTCGTTCGTCGCTTCCGCATTGCCCTCCGCGTCGACCGCTAGTCGAAACACTCGTCCAGCAACGCGTTCGATAACCGTGTATTGAGCGAAGTCCTGGTTTCCGCGACGATCAACCCATGATTCGATTGGTTGTCGTGTGCCCGTCGCACAGTCGTGCGCAGCGGCAGTGGGGATTGATGGCTCCTGCGAATAGTCAGTCGTGTCAACAGCGACGACAATAGTTCCGTCAGTTCGAGCTGTGGCGTGGTGCACGTCTCCGAAAAGTTCGCACACAACGGTCCCGTCGTACGTAAGAACGGTGGAACTCGGAGGTCCGCCGTCGCTATGGATCGCCCCATATATGAACTTGTTGTCGGCCCAGGCCCAGCCGTCGTTAATCTTGAGTGTGGATGCTGAGCCTCCTGAGACGGCGATGACGTTCTCGGGCCGCTCGCCTGGTCGCAGCTCCCACACGGCCAGCTTGTCAACACCGATCTCTTCGGCGAGCTTCATGGTCGCGAGCTCAACTTCTGATGCTTCAGCTTGATCGGCGATTGATAAGTCTGGGTCGGTCGTGAGACTCGGTTCGGTTATGGGGGTTGGGGCGATCGTTGACTCCGTCGATCCCGCTGATTCGGTCGCCTCCGACCCTGGCACCGAGCCGGATGTCGGCACCGCGACGGGTTCGTCTGAGTTTGACGTGCAAGCGGTGAGTAGAGCCAGGGCGAGCACGCTCACAAAAAGTCGCTGTTGGAGAGCGTTCATACTCATATGACGGCACACGGGCGCCGAAGGTTTACTTCGCATCGCGAAAACGTCGTTGTTCAGCCGACGGGCCAGATAGTTTGTCTGCATCGCCCGGATGGCGGAATCGGCAGACGCAGAGGGCTTAAACCCCTCGGGAGGGCAACCTCCGTGTGGGTTCAAGTCCCACTCCGGGCACCTGACCAGGTGTTTTGCAAACTGTTTTGGCAGTTCATTTGTCAATAGTTGCTGGACGCGCACAAAACGCGCACAAACCATCTCTACGAGCGCCGATTTCGACTGACTGCCCGGAGTCGGTCGTACCGGCTGGACGTCGTCGGACTGGCTGGACGATTGTCAGAGGGCTCAAAATTCTTGGTGTTTCGGCGGCTTGCGTGATGGCTTTCTGCAGCGGTCGCAGCACCTCAAAGAGTGTCACCCAATGCCTGGGCAGACCCATCCGGAGGTAGCCGAGATCTCGTATGCGAACGCGCCGTCGGTTCGATGATCAGACCACCTATATCGGAGGCGATCTGCGAGCCCCAAAAACTGAACCGGTCGTCCAATAGAAACACTGACCTAACCAAACCCAGGGCACATCACTGTGGTCATCAAACTCGGGGCGGCTCAATCCCTGGGCGAGGGCTACGGCTGTTACGAAGACTCCGAGGTGTCCACGTTCTTCAGGAACTCAGTGACGGCGCTGGTGAAGGCGTCGTTGTCGTCGCCCGCGACCATGTGTCCGGCACCGCGAATGTCGACATAGGCAGCGTTGGGAAGGCGTTCACGAAACTCTCTTGCGACGTCGTCTGAGACCAGGTCTGATTGCTGGCCCCGTACGAGCAGTATGGGACTGGTGATT
>JBBKWJ010000049.1:0-8063 GCA_037968895.1 Acidimicrobiales bacterium | reverse complement strand
TTCGACAACTGAGCCCGAGGCCCGGCAAGTATGGAGTGAGATCAGCGAGCGACGAGCAAAGAACATGCGTAAGTTCGCTCAGGAACTGGACACAGCCGGCGGCATTCGCGCCGGACTCAGCATCGCCCACGCTGCAGACACCATCTGGGTGACCAACAGCGCTGAGGTCTACGTACTTCTTACCGGCGAGCGAGGTTGAGTCCCCTCGGTGAGCATCGGCTCCTCCCGACCGAGGTGCCGCTGGCGGCTTGGCCGCATTGCGGCGAAACAACAAGTGATGGTCGCAGCGCTCGCGCCGGATCGCGCCGCTAAGAATCGGCGTCCGCGATGTTGCTGCGGTGGCGGAGCTCTTCGGTGCGCTCAAGGTGGCGGACCTCTTCGACAAGGACAGCGATCTCCGCTTCGTAGCTGACGGCCGTGTCGGTTCGTTGAGCGTAAACAAGCTCGCCAATTCTGCCGATGAGATCGTCGCGTTGGCGGCTGGCTAAGCGGTCCGAGACACGCGCCCGAACGCTCGAGATGATGTTGGAAGGCACGCTCATGGGTGGTCGCCTGTCTGGTCAAGGTGCAAGGCGCGCTCTTCGGGGCCGGCGTCGATCTCGGAGATTGGGGTGTCCTCGCCGATCATCTGTGCCTCGTCGTCGATCTGATCTGGTCCGACCTCATCGGCCTCGAGGAGGCTCATCAGGTCCCGCGGACTACGAACAGCCCCATCGGTGCCAGCTTCGGCCTCTTCTCGCCATGCTCGCGTCGCTTCGTCGTCATGACCATCAGCGCCTCCCGCGACGAGGGTCGGATCCTCCGAACTCATGGGACCTGTCTCACCCTGCTGATAAAGCCCTGGGAGTTCCCCGTCTGGGCCTTCCCCTAGGACGTCTTCATCGAGGTTGTCGGCGGTGTTCTGTTCATCTGACATGTGCGCACCTTCCTTTCACCGAGGAGGTCTCGGCGGTCGTCGAAACTGTCAGGTTTCTGAGCGCTACGTTGTGAGCTCTTCTGGGCTCAAGTCTAGGCGACGCAAGAGTTGGGCATTGGCGGCCACGACAATGGTGGAGAAGCTCATCAGCAACGCACCGACGGCGGGTGGCAGGACGAATCCGACTGGAGCGAGCACACCGGCCGCCAATGGGATCGCGATGATGTTGTAGCCAGCTGCCCACCCGAGGTTCTGGAGCATCTTGCGATACGACGCCTTCGAGAGTGCGATAACCCCAAGAACGTTGCGGGGATCTGATGAAGCGAGGACGACTCCGGCTGATTCGATGGCGACATCGGTGCCAGCACCGATCGCGAGGCCAACGTTCGCTCGGGCCAGGGCGGGCGCATCGTTGACCCCATCGCCGACCATGGCGACGGTTTGTCCTCGGGCTTGGAGGTCGATGACGGCTTGGTCCTTGTCCTCAGGAAGGACCTCAGCGAAGACTTCGTCGATACCGATCCGTTCGGCAACATGGTTGGCGACCGCCTGTGAGTCGCCCGTGATCATCACGACTTTGATTCCCCGTTCGTGAAGGGCATCGACCGCCTCTTTCGATTCGGGTCGGATGTCATCTTCGAGCGCAATCGAGCCAACAATCTCGCCGTCGGCAACGACGTGGAGGACTGCCGCCCCTTGGGACTCCCATTGGTCGATCTGATCGCTCAAGTCAGTGGGTGCTTCGAGTTCAAGAGAGCGCAGTAGCGATGGCCCTCCGATAGCGACGGACCTGCCGTCGACGGTGCCTTTGACACCGAGTCCCGTCATCGACTGGAAGTCGGATGCGACCGGTGCATCGATGTGGTCCGCAGAGGCGCGCTCGACGATGGCCCGAGCAAGCGGGTGTTCACTGTCGCGTTCGACCGCCGCCGCCATGGTCAAAAGACGATCGGTGTCGCCATCGATGGCGACCACGCCGGTGACGGCATGTTTACCGGCGGTAAGCGTGCCAGTCTTGTCGAACAGAACCGTGTCGACCTTCCGCATCCCTTCGAGGGCGAGTCGATCCTTGACGAGGATGCCGTTCTGGGCTGCCATCGCCGTCGAGAGCGACACGACGAGAGGAATCGCCAGACCAAGCGCATGCGGGCAGGCGATGATCAGGACCGTTACGGTCCGGATGAGCGCCTGGTCCGTCTCACCGAGTGCCACCCAGACAGTTGCGGTGATTACGGCAGAGGCGATCGCTACGTAGAAGAGCATCGCCGCAGCACGGTCAGCGATGGCTTGGGCCCGCGACTTCGAATCTTGCGCCTGGGATACGAGACGTTGGATGCCCCCGAGCGCAGTGTCGTCGCCTACGGCGGTGACCTCGACGCGAATGGTGTTGTCAGTGGCGACGGAACCGGCGACCACGTTGTCGCCCTCGGCCTTTGACACTGGTCGAGACTCGCCAGTCAGCATCGATTCGTCGATGTCGGCGCTGCCTTCAATAATCTTCCCGTCGGCGGGAACACGACTGCCGGACCGGACAAGTAGCCGGTCGCCAATCACAAGGTCGGCGATCGCCACCGTAGTTGTCTCGCCGTCTCCCCCGATGCGCTCGGCCTCGTCGGGGAGTAATTCGGCGAGTGCGGAAAGCGCTCCTTTGGCTTGGCCTATTGCTTTCATCTCCTGCCAATGGCCGAGGAGCATGATGACGATAAGGCTGGCAAGCTCCCACCAAAACTCGAGATCTAGTGCGCTAGTCAGTGACAGTACCGACGCACCAAAAGCCACGCTGATGGCCAGCGTGATCAGCAACATCATGCCGGGCTGGCGCTGCTTGGCTTCGTCGTAGCCACCCGTGAGGAACGGGCGGCCGCCGTAGACGAAGATGATCGTTCCGAAGATTGGGGCTATCCAGCCTGAACCGCGGAAACTGAGGTCGAAGTTCAGCCAGTCCTGGATCTGGTCAGAGAACAGCAGCGCCGGCAGGGCCAGTACCAAGTTGGCCCAGAAGAGGCGCCGGAACATCTCGGCGTGGCCCTCGTGGCCACCCTGACCGCTATGGCCCTCGTGGCCGTCCTGCCCGCTATGACCGTCGTGCCCGCGATGGCCCTCGTGGCTGCCGTGATCCGCGTGGGTCATCGCTTGCTCCATGGTCAGGTTCGGTTCTGGGTAAGGGCTTCGCTGCCCTCGACCGTCCGGTCTGTGGCGACTTGAATTTTCATGGTGACTCTCTTTCGAGTATCAGTCGTGGGTGGTCGGTAACGTACCCTTCCATCGGACTCAGACGCTCGGGTTTGCCGGTGTGAGGACGACTTTGAGTGCGCCGGTGTCAGCCGCTCGTCCGAATACATCGTAGGCCTCTTCGATGTCGTCGAGCCCGAAGCGGTGGGTGACAAACCGAGCAGCGTCAAGGTCGCCCTTGGCAACCAGACGCAGCAGCGTGTCCGTTGAGTACGCATCGACAAGGCCGGTAGTGATGGTTACGTTGCGGCTCCAGAGGTCTTCAAGATGCAACGTGACGGGTTTGCCGTGGACCCCGATGTTCGCGATGTGACCACCGGGCCGTATCAGTGTGGTTACGAGCTCAAACGTGGCCGGAATGCCGACCGCTTCGATCGCGACGTCGGCTCCGAGTCCGTTGGTGAGCGAGCGCACAATTTCGAGCGGATCCTCTTGGCTGTTGTTGACGACGACGTCGGCGCCGAACGTCTTGGCCGCCTCGAGTCGATTGTCCGCCAGGTCAATTGCGATCACCGTGGCCGGGGAGTAGAGCTGTGCTGCAATGATCGCCGAGAGGCCGATCGGTCCTGCACCGACGACGGCGACGACGTCGCCAGGTTGAACGTGGCCGTTGAGGACGCCAACTTCGTAACCGGTGGGGAGGATGTCGGCCAGCATAAGCACGGCCTCATCGGACACACCCTCGGGTATCGGATAGGTCGAGAGGTCGGCGAATGGCACGCGGACGAGTTCGGCCTGGGTTCCGTTGATTGTGTTGCCAAGGATCCAACCGCCACCACCAATGCATTGCCCGGCGTGCCCGTCGCGACAGTAACGGCAGGTGCCGCAAGACGAGATGCACGACACGAGGACACGGTCGCCAACCGCGATGCGTCGAGTTGCGGATCCGACTTGGACCACGGTGCCGACGGCTTCGTGGCCGAGGATTCGACCGTCGGTTACCGCAGGAACGTCGCCTTTGAGTATGTGGAGGTCGGTGCCACAGATCGTTGTGGCCTCGACCCGGACGATGGCATCAGTGTCATCGATGATGACTGGGTCGGGCGTTTCTTCCCATGCCATGTTGCCGGGCCCGTGGTAGACGAGTGCCTTCATTACAGCACCTTCTTGGTGTCTGAGGTGTCCGTCATCCGGCGACGGTGGACCAGGCCGAGTCCGACCAGCACCGCCATCGCAGCAGCGGCGATGTACGCCGCGATCGCGGCAATGCCGGCAATCATGCCAACGGTCGACCATGCGTATGCGGACAAGAGCAACCCGCGTAGGGTTTCTCCCTTGAACAGCGAATCGCGTTGTGCCGTAATCCCTGATGCCGTCGCCTGGAGTTCGTCGATCTGAGCCTGGGGATCGCCCGCGTCGATGGCGGTCTGGACGTCAGCTTTTGCCGCTGACTCGACAGAACCAAGATCGGCGTAGGTCGCGCCGTCGGCGATGTTTGCGAGGTGGCCATTGATGAAGCTGGCGTAAGCCTCGGCTTCGCTGCCGGTGTCAAGTTGCTGATCGGCGAAGCTCAACAAGTCATCTCGTCCCTGGCCCGAGAGTGCTTCGGCCGACGGGAACGTGATGTTCTGGGATGAGAGTTCGTCTCCGACATAGTCTGCAGCGAATCGGTTGCCCCACGTGAGTAGACCAGCGGCGAGAAGGAGTACGACGACGGCCAGGACGCCAGCTCCGATGAGGACCTTGTCGATCATGCCTCGATCGACGGCGACGACTTGTGCCGACTCGTCGTGTGAGCCGGCGGCAGCAATAGATTCGCTAGGGACTGTGTAATCGGTAGTAGACATAGCTTCCTTTGAACGGGTTCGTTGTTGATGCGGTCTAGGCGAGGATCACCAATAGACCGGAAACGTAAATGCTGCGGTAGCGGTGCTCACATCGAGCATCCAGGCGAGGATCACTACGCTGCCTAGGGTCCGGAGCGGCGTTAAAGAACAGAGCCCGTGGCCGCAACCCTAGACGTCGACGATCTGAACGCTTAGGGCCTTTGTGCTCAGTATTTGCGTGGTGGGTTGGCGATGAAAGTGCCGAGGTCGAGTCGATTGTCGACGATTTGAGCTGCGATGTCGGTCAGTTTGGTGTTGGTGTTCCGGGCACGGTTACGTATGTGGTCAAAGGCTGTCACCATGTCGATGTGTTCGTGCTCAGCGAGCATGCCCTTGGCTTGCTCGATGACGATTCGGCTGTCGAGGGCGTATTGGAGTTGTGCTTCGCGTCGACGTGCTTCGGTTGTCGCCTCGGCCTGAAGAATAGTGATTGTGGCAAGGTCGGCGAGTGCTTGGGCGAGGGCGACGTCTCCATCGCCGAGTGTTCCGGGCTTGGACCGAAACAGATTTAGCGCACCGATGGTGTTGCCGCGCAGTCGCAACGGAATCGCATAGACCGATTCGTAACCGGCACCGACAGCGTAAGGCGTGAATTGTGGCCATCGCTCGACCGTCGAGCGGAGGTCGGTGTGGACCACGACTTGACCGGACGAGAACGCTTCCATGCATGGCCCCTCGTCGTTCTGGAGCTGGAAGAGTTCAAGGAGCCGGACCTGTTCGCTCGATGCTGCGATTACGCGGAGATGGCCGTCTTCGTCGGCGAGCAGGATGCCGGTGGCGGAAGCGTCGAGGATCTCGACACAGCGCGCCGCAAGCGCGGTGAGCGAGTCGATAATGTCGAAGTCGGCGACGAGGGTGTCGGCAAGTTCGAGGAAAGTCCGTACGACTTGGGACTCTCGGGTCGGAGAATTTTGCGGCGATCTAGCCATCGGGACGCTCCTTGTTGTACTCATCCTCGCCTAACTGGAGGCGATGCGCCACAATCTCGCTGGCAACATGAGCCACCGTCTGATTGTTGGAATAGGCGTGGGCGCGGACTCGGGCCAGCGCGTCGTGGACGTGAATGCCAAGCTGGATCGCGGTCATCCCAGATGCCTGATGAACGACGTCACGGTGGGCATTGGCGTCGCTGAGGTCAGCAGCCAACCCTGGATGGTCCGCTTTGGACTGGATCGCAGACATGACCCCTGGGAGTATCTCAGCGAGCACGCTGCCATCAGCGGCTTGTTCGCTCGTGAGCATCCCGAATTTGTTGTCATAGACGGTAAGGACGCCCATGAGGTCTCCCATACTCCGGAGCGGGAACGCGAAGACTGCGCAGGCACCGAGGTCGAGGGCCTGCGGCGTGTAGTTCGGCCAGTTGCTTCTGGCGCTGTTTGCAAGGTCGGGTTCAGCGACCATCACGCCGGTCTTGTAGGCATCTTGGCAAGGGCCTTGGCCCAGCGAGAACTGGAGGTCCTCGAGTCGACGGACGCGTTCAGACGAACTGCACACCGGGCCACTGTTGCGCCCGCTCATGATCGACACCCCGGCACCGTCTACCTGAAGGATCTCGACACTTCGATCGCACAGGCTCGCATTGTGCGCGGTGCCGACACCCGAAGCGAACAACGCACTAATACGACGATGCCGTTCATCGACCAACCGGCACATCCAGCCATGATCGGACGACCAAATACCCTGTGGACCAACGAATCAGCGGTATGTGATGCATGAAGGCTCCAGGGCTGGCGGCTGTCGGGCACACCGCTGCCAAGGTCAGGAGCAACGAAGGTTCGCGACGTCAACGCATCGACGCACACGAACCCTGCTGACCCTACCGCCCAATCGGGGGATGCGAGCGGTAGCCGCGCTGACCTCGGCAAAAAGGTCGCGTTCACCTGGTCGTAAGAGCCGCCGCTGAGCGCATCGCCTGATTTAGGTCGCAACGCCACCTGACTCCGGCGGCCTTTGCTTGGGAGGAGTGGTCAGGCACCGGCGCAGCCTAGTTCAGACACCGCCGACGCTACCCGCCCTTCCAAGCCCCATTCTCCCGCTCTTAAGTTCGCCTAGTCCCACTACGCAAACTTAAGAGCTGACGTAGGGCTAGCTGTGTTCCATCGGGGCTTCGACGCTGATTTGCCATGGCGTACCGAAGCGATCGGTGATCACGCCGAAGTAAGGCGTCCAGAACTGCGCCTCGCCCGGCATGTGGACCTCGCCGCCCTCGGACAGCGCAGCAAAGATCGCCTTGGCCCGATCGACGTCGGTGGATGAGTGATGCACAAACATCCCGGATGGCGGAGTGAAGTCGTCGTCGTACGAGTCCGATGCCATCAGCAGTTCGTCGCCGTTCTTCAGCGCCGCGTGCATCACGAGGTCAATTTTGTCACTCGGGATTCCTGCGTCTGGCGGCACCTCGGAACCGTCCAAGATGACGAGTTCGCCACCGAAGACTTCCTGGTAACGGGTGAACGCTTCGCGGCAGTTGCCGCCGAAATAGAGATAGGGGTGAAAGGCCATCGCGAGGCTCCTTAGGTTGACCGTATTGCTTGAGTCTCGTCTTTTGTCGTTGAGTGTGCAATGGATAATTGATGGGCCTATTTGCTGACGATTGCCTGTTCCAGGCTTCCGCTGGACCTGAGTCGTGCGGGCGCCAATACTCGGGTCACGATCAGGTGAAAACTGCGTTCACCGACGTGCTTGCTTCCATGCCCGACGCGAAGTGGGGCGATGGCCGCCACTTTGTAATCTCCGACGATTACGGGGTGTCGGAGTGGCGATTAATAGGCACCCTGCCTGACGGCGGTCGCATCGATGTGTTTGGTTGCGACTTCCTCACAACTCGCGAAGGCAAGATCGCTCGCAAGAACTCGTTTCGAAAGCAACGTCCGGCGATGCCGGCGTAGTTCTTCGCAGTTTCAAAACCCCGAACATCTCGGCCGCGCCGACCACTTCAATTGCCGACGGCTGAGCGAACGGGGGCCCTCATTGGGTCCAGGCATGAACGACTGCGAGGGGAACTTGTTCGGGCTCAGGAGGAAGGTCACTCCCGAACACCTCGCACTAAGCGATGCTTCGACAACTGAGCCCGAGGCCCGGCAAGTATG
>JBBKWJ010000048.1:0-59611 GCA_037968895.1 Acidimicrobiales bacterium | reverse complement strand
GGCAAACAATGGTCTCTCGAAGAGCTCAGAAGCGAGTTGCACCGCTCAGGTAATTTGCCGCCAGCTGTGATCGAGATGCTGGTGTGCGATTCTTCGTTCCGGCGCATCATCTTTGATGGTCCGGATGTGGTGCTCTCCTACAACCGGGCGACGCCACTGATACCACCGGCGTTACGCCGAGCAATTCAGATTCGTGACCGAGTATGTGTGGTCGATGGATGCGATCGGACACACCAGTGGTGCGATGTGCACCATCTCGTGGAGAGATCGAATGGCGGCGAAACTACCGAAGCGAATCTTGGGCTTGTGTGCCGAAGACATCACACGATGTTGCACCTCGGCCAAATCGTGTTGAGCCGGGATCAACAAACTGGGGCTTTCTCGACCAGTCTCCCCTGAGCTGCTTTCCAGTAGGTCCGGTGGAAAGGCACCGCGTAACAAAGCTGAACAACGCGATCGGTCTGGATCGCGTCTTCTGCGCGCTCTGGCGCGGGTTTAACCGAGTTCGTCGAGGTCGTGGGCTAGCTTCTCAAGATCGTCTCGATCGAGACGGTCGATACCGGGAAGCATGAGTGGGGTCTTCTTGGCCTTGGTGCCTGGCTCGCTGACTCGGGCCGTCGACTTGGCGGTGACGCGGCCGCCGCCCTTCTTTGCCTTCTTGCCTTTGCGGCCCTTCTTGACTTTCTTGGTTCCCAAACCGCCGAGACGCTTCATCATCTTCTGCATCTCGGAGAATTGCTTCACGAGCAGCGCAACCTGATTGGGGTTAGTACCTGAACCAGCGGCGATGCGCTGGCGGCGAGAGGCATCGATAACGCCAGGCTCGGCCCGCTCGGCGATGGTCATCGACTTGATGATGCCTTCGATCCGACCAAGCTCGCCTTCGTCGATATCGGCGTCGCGCATCTCCTTCGGGAGCCCTGGCAACATCCCGATGAGGCCCTTGAGCGGGCCCATCTTCTTCAGTTGCTGCATCTGCTCTAGGAAGTCGTCGAGGGTGAATCGACCTTCCATGAGCGCTTGCGCCGCAGCCTCGGCTTCGTCCTTCTCGTAGGTCTGCTCGGCCTTCTCAATGAGGCTGAGCATGTCGCCCATGCCGAGAATTCGGCTGGCCATACGGTCGGGGTGGAATAGCTCGAACTCGTCGAGCTTCTCGCCAGTTGCGGCGAAGGCAATCGGCTTACCGACGACCTCTTTAACCGAGAGCGCCGCGCCGCCGCGGGCATCGCCGTCGAGCTTTGTGAGAATCACGCCGTCGAGCGAGAGTTTCTCGTTGAAGGCTTCGGCCACGTTGACTGCGTCTTGGCCGGTCATCGCGTCGACGACGAGGAACGTGTAGTCAGGCGAGACAGCTTCAGAGATCTGCCGGATCTCTTCCATCAACGCTTCGTCGATGGCAAGGCGGCCGGCGGTGTCAACAATGACCACGTCGCGTCCAAGGCGTCGTGCTTCAGCGATGGCATTGCGGGCAACTTCAACCGGAGTGGATGCTTCGCTGTAGACGGGCACGTCGACCTGGCGGCCAAGGGTGCGGAGCTGTTCAACCGCGGCCGGACGCTGGAGGTCGGCACCAACGAGGAGCGGATGGCGGCCCTGGGCCTTGAACCATTTGGCCAGCTTGCCCGACGAGGTGGTCTTACCCGAGCCCTGAAGGCCAGCCATCATGACGACGGTTGGCGGCTTGGAGTTGTAGCGAATCGAGATGGTTTCGCCACCAAGGCTGGCTGTCAGCTCTTCGTTAACGATCTTGACGACTTGCTGGGCCGGGTTAAGCGCCTTGTGCACCTCTTCGCCGAGGGCACGGGCCTTGATGCGGTCGCGAAGGCTCTTGACGACACCGATATTTACATCGGCCTCGAGCAGAGCGAGGCGGATCTCGCGGAGAGCTTCGTCGACATCGGCCTCGGTAAGAACGCCCTTGTTGCGGAGCTTCGAAAAAATGCCGTCGAATTTGTCTGTCAGTGACTGGAACATGAGGTTCGCAGCCTAGCGGGCGACAGCAGGTGAGCGAACCGTCAAAGAAGTCAGCGACTTATGAGCGTCCGTGGGTCAAAGGCTGCGCGCACCTTCATATGCATCCGGGCCGACGAACGAGCGCCGACAAGCACCGAATCAACCTGATTCCAAGCCTCATCTGCCTGGGAGGACTCCGCTCCACCTGGCGAGTAGAGAGCGATGTCGAGAATCGGTGCCAATCGCAGAACGGTGGCCGCCTCGTCGCGCAGATCAATGGTTTCAAATCGTTGCGAGAGATCGATCGTTGACTCGAACCCTTCCGATGTGTGACCAAGGTCGGCGAGCCGGTCTCGAAGCTCGGTCCAAGCCCCGAGGGCACGATCATTCGGATCAGTGCGGGCACGACGGCGCCGAGACCGAATCCGTTTCGCCACAACAACGCTAGTGAGAAGCGGGACAAGTAGAAGCACGCCAAGCCACCAGAGCGATTTCGACCCGGCGCCGGCGTCCTCGGCTAGTTCAGGGGCCAATATGGGTGGGGAAACTTCGTCGAGCGATGCTGTCTCGCTCGGACCGGACTGGGTCGACGTTACCGGTTGACGAGGCGTGGTGTCGGAGACCGCATTCGCCTTGTTGGTCGGATCGACTCGTGCCCAGCCTTGTTCGGTCCACACCTCGGCCCAAGCATGGATTAGCTCTTCGCTGACGACGACCGAGGGAGCCGCAGACGTGAGCGGCGTTGGCAGCACATAGCCGACAACCACTCGTGCGGGGACTCCAAGACGGCGAGCGGTGATGACATACGCGGCCGCAGCTTGCTCGGCAAAGCCGACATGATTCGCCCGGGGCCCATCCTCGACTCTCACGTAGTCAGCGATAGCGGCCAGCGAGTGTCCACCAGGCGCATTCTCGTTGTAGCCAAACTCCTCCGACTGGAACACAGCCTCAAGCTCGAGCAATTGAGCGACGGAGACCGGACCAGCCGTGAGCGATGTTGAGATGAAGCTATCGATTGCCTCAATCAACACATCGTCCTGATCTAGTAGCTCGGTCGCATGCCAGACGGCCGCTGGGATCGAACCAAGCGTTGCGTCTTCATCAAGTCGTCGGTCGTTCACCTGTGCAGTGATCGTGAACTCATCGACCGGGTCGAGCGACGCAAGAGTTCCCGTTGACGCATTCCAGAGTAAGTCGGCGCCAGAAGTCTCTTTGACCTCGCCCGATCGTGGCAAAGAGCGGAAGGGATAGTCGGCCAGGATCGTGACCGTCTGCTCCACGAGAGGACCATTCGGTGGCGACCCAGCGTGCTGGTTGTCAGGAAGCACAGCGCCAGCTGGGGTAAAGGCAGTTGCCGACGAAAACACTGCGCCGTCGTATCGGTCGAGTGATGCAACGGAGATGTAGCCAAGCGAGTCGTCGACCCCGAGGCCAGCAACCGAGATCTCGAAAACGGCCAACCCGACTTCGACAATCTGGCCAGACTTTACGGCTGCGAGTGGGGTACTTTCCTCGACTGTAATCACAGTGCGTTGGAGTTCGGTCCGCAACGCGAACGGCTCGGCTCTGAGCCCAGCGTTACCGATTACAGCCATCACCGCAGCAGTTGCGAGCCCAACCGCGGCGACAGAAAGGCCAGCCCGTAGTACTGCCCTACGAGTATGGGCTGAGGATGCCTTACCTTTGGAAAACGCAATACCGGCGGGCAACGAGGCAGAGTCACTCGCCAACAGAATCCCTGCAAGCACAGCGAATCCGGCCCCGAACCACACCGTCGGAGCCTGCACATCGATGGTGTATGCCAAGGCCACTAAGAGCCCGAAGATCCCGGTCAGGATCGCTCTCGCACGTGTCGCCTCACTCCATGCCGTCCAGGCGCCTAGGAATGACAACACGCCACAGGTGACGGTAGGGGGTGCTGCGAACTCAGCCGAGCTTGTTACTAGCAGCCCGGTCGTAGCGAGCCGTTTCCAGCCCGAGACGAGATCGAACGGTAGCGAGGTCACATCTCCGGGAAATGCCAAAGCAAGCAGCGCGACCAGTGCCACAACAGCAACGGTGAGGCCCTCAATAATCTTGCGGCCAAGACCCCGGAGCCCAATCGCTACGCCAGCGCCAATCACGCACGAAAGACCGATAACGACTGCAGGTTTTCTACCCGCATAGATCGATTGCCATTGCACAATGCTGACTGCCACGAGCAGAGTCGCAACAAGGGCTGCAACCAAGCGAGTCCACGGGAGCGCACCACGTTCCTCAACATCATCGTTCACAGAGGTTCTCACCGGAATGTTGACTGCCACTTGGCTGCCACCTCTTCACTCGTTTCCCCGGTGATTGTCAATGCGCCCGGAATTTCAACCCGACCGAGGACGGCCCGCTGCCCAAGCTGAATGACCGTGACCATGTCGAATCTTGACCTCGCCCGCGACACACCGACGACCTGACTCGGGTCGGGGCGTCCGGTTACTGCGCCGAGCGATACCCCTTCGACGCCCTCGGCGAATTTCACAACCGCGTTGAGCCCTGCGTCGTCGGTCGCCAGTTCGGCTTCGGCCAAGAGACGGAGGATTTGTCCCTGTCCTTCGCCGCTCGCAGACGCGTCGGCTGCTTGCCCATTGGTTGTGCGAAACATCACCGGATATCGCGAGTTGCAACCAGCAACGACCAGCGACGCAGCGATTCTCGCTGCATCTTCGAACTCGTCGCCCTGATATGAGCTCGCCGAAGTATCAAGCACAATCATGAGACGAGGCTCTGACGTATGGATGTTCTTCCGCACCATCAGCTCGCCAGTCTTCGCCACAGAGCGCCAATGGACGAGGCGCAGATCGTCGCCGGGAACGTAGTCGCGCAGGCTATGGAACGAGATCCCGCCTTCCTGCGGCCGGCGGGATGCGACACCTTCAAGCTCACGTCGCTGGCCGGTCGGCAAGGCCGACATTGGATGAGTCTTGGGGTACACGACCAAGTTGAGAACCGAACCAAGTTGATCGGTCGCCTTGGTCAAGCCGAGCGGACCAACACGGCTGATGGAGACGGGGCCGACTCCGAACACACCGCGCTGTTCGGTTGCGAGCACCAACTCAGTTTCGTGGGCTTCGCCTGCAGCGAGTGAAGGAATCGCAACGGCGGCGTCGTGAGTGCCGAGCCTGTTCGTTGCAATGAGCGGCGGCGAGGCGCTTGTCCCAGCATTGAGCACAGTGAGGTTCGTGCTACATCGCTCCCCCGCCGATACTTGACCGGGCGAGATCAGTTGGCGACATGTCATGCTCACCGACCGCATGACGGAAACGAGCCCAACGAGCAGAGCGATACCGAGGGCCACACCGAACGCGACGAGCAATGGATAAGAAACCAGAAAACCGCCAACGACTGACAACAGTGCGGCGAGTCCAACGGTCTTTCCACGCTCGGTGAGCATCAGACTCGAGCCTCCGGCAGTGGTATAGCCGAGATCGCCTGCCCAACTAGAACAGAAGCCGAGATGCCTTGAAGCTGAGCTTCGGGCGTCAGCAGCATCCGATGGCCGAACACAAATGGCGCAAGGTCGCGTAGGTCTTCGGCGCTAACAAAGTGTCGACCACGAGCCGCGGCCCAGACCTGTCCAGATCTGACCAGTGCCAGTGACCCACGCGGGCTCACTCCAAGCCGAAGCTCGGCCATCGACCTAGTGGTCGACGCGAGGCTTGTTGCGTATCGAAGCAATGACTCGGCGACGTGGACGGCTTGCCCGATCTCAATGAGTTCTTCGAACTCGCTACCAGTTACCACTGAGGGCAGGGTCTCGGGTCGCTCGCCTCGCAACCGATTCGCGATCGCCTCAACTTCTGCATCGTGGCTCGGATATCCGAGTGACATGCGCATCATGAACCGGTCGATCTGCGCCTCTGGAAGGTGATAGGTGCCATCGAACTCGACGGGGTTCTGGGTGGCAAGCACAACGAAAGGACGCGGCACAACATGGAGTTGACTATCGACGGTCACCTGCCGCTCCTCCATGACTTCAAGCAACGCGGCTTGGGTCTTTGGCGACGCCCGGTTGATCTCATCTGCCAGCACGACGTTCGCAAACACACCACCCGGATGAAACTGGAACTTCCCATCGCGAGTGTTGTAGATCATCGACCCAGTCACATCGGTTGGTAGGAGGTCAGGGGTGAACTGGATGCGGCTGAATGAGCACTCGATCGAGGCCGCCATTGCCTTTGCCAAACTCGTTTTGCCGGTTCCAGGCACATCGTCGATGAGAAGATGACCTTCGGCCAGCATGCAGGTGAGTGCGAGACGAATCTCTCCCGGCTTGCCCCGGATCGCCCGCGAAATATTGCCGTGGAGCGCCTCGAACTTCTCTTGAAAGAGTTCTGCGTGTCTTGGTTCTAGTGTGCCGATCATGGGTCCCTCCAGATGATATTTTTCTTAGTAGGTAGCTACGTGCTATCCCGTCAACGCTATGTAGGCCACTACGGCGACGAGAACTACAAGCACACCGATGATGAGCGCGAGGCGACCTAGGCTCGCCGACTCTGACGAGACAGATTCGACCACCGAACGGTCGAGGCTAGGGGCGCTGGTTGGCGCACTTCTTGGCTGAATCGTCGGCCGATGTGAAGACTCCGCCGAAACTGATTCCAGACCGAACGCGCCTGACCGTTCCGGCCGAGATGGTGCCGCTGGTGTCGGGAGCGACGTTGGCGCACTAGACGGTGTCGGGACAGCTGGTGCGGGGCCAGGAACGATCGCGATCCCGTCAGCAAGAAGTTGTTCCTCATCTGACCGCTTTGGCTCGTGGACAAGAATGACGTCGGCATCTGCCTCCACGACGAAATCGCGAGAGGGGCGGAGCCCAGGCGGTGGAGATGGTGGAGCATTGCCAATACCAACCGGATTAAGCGATGGCAGTCGTTCGAGGTCACGAGCGGCGCTAACTGCGGCTCCACTCGCAACGATCATCTTTGGTTCGACGTCGAACGCGAGCGGACAATCGAGTGACGCTCGCAATAGCTGAGCAACCAGTGGAATACGACTGGAGCCCCCAACCATCAATACGCAGCGCAGGTCGGCCGAAGTAACTCCCGCCGACTGCACGACTGAACTAAAAAGCTCAGTCGTGTCGGCGATGCGCCCGTGGATGAGCGACTCGAAGTCGGCTCTCGTGATACGAATCGTCGTGTTGAGTGAGGGAAAGAGAAGTGGGATATCCGCAACGGTGTCTTCCGATAGCAGGCGCTTCGCATCGCGGCATCGATCTCGCAATGCATAGGCGGCCGAACGATTCTCGGCGGTGTCTTCGAATTCGGCGACGTCAAAGTTGGCGCAAACAAAGTCGAAGATCGCGTCGTCGAAAACGTTGCCACCGACTCGATCGACACCTGTCGGCTTGCCCTGCAAAGCAAATCCAAGCGCGGTCCGCCGCAGAATTGCTCCGTCGAAGGTGCCACCGCCAAGGTCGTACACACCGACCAGTTCATCTTTTCCAATTCGCTCCGAAACCACGTACTGGATGCCAGCCGCCTCGGGCTCTGCGAGGAAACCCGGGTTCTCGACACCAGCAATTGCCGCAGCTTCTTCGAGTCGACTCAGGTAGTGCTGGCCCCAATGAGCGGGATGCGTCAACGTCACTGAGGCGGGCGGTTCGCCTTGAAACTGGGTGGCCTTGGCGAGTACCCAGCCGAGTGAATAACCGAGCAGCTCAGTCGGCCGGTGCTCGCGCCCGCCGGCCACGATCGGGGTGTCGGTCCCGAGGCGGCTCTTCGCGTGTCGCACGACCGATGTCGGATCAGACTTTGCTCGTAGCTCAGCCTTTTCGCCGAACAGCAAGTCATCGCCGCGATCAAAGAGGACCGACGGAACATCATCAGAGTGATCGCCTAGCTTCAACGACCGCGCCCTCGCGCCAGGTTCGCATACGGCCGCGGCCGTGTACGTCGTCCCAAGATCGACGCCGATCGCATAGCTCATGCTGAAACTCCGCGCCGCTGCGGCATAGCACCCTCCAACTAGTGCGACGTTACGCCACCAACCGAGTCTTCGCCACTCGTTGCCCGTTCGAGCTAAGTCAGCTTGTTTCTCCCAGTTCGCTGTGCACGGGATTCTTCGAGTCGCTAATGTCAGAAGCACAGTTATATGAGAGGGAACATAATGCGGAGTGCTCTGGCCAGGCTGAGCACGCCTTCATTGGCGGCTGGCGCGATCGTGACAACGATCTCGCTAATAATTGGCGTACTAATAGTTCAGTCACGCACTGAGACAGAACTTGAACAGCGGCTGGGCGACGGCGCGGCATGGCTCGCCTCGTCTGAGATCGGCGGCGTCTCACTCCTTGATGGGGCTTCGGGTACATCTGCGACCGACCTCGTCGTCGCCACTGCGGGCGACGCGTTCAGCGTTGTGCAGTGGGGTTCCGATGCACTCCTGGTTAACGAGTCGAGGGGCGCCGTCTCCCGACTCGACGGCGCGACCTGGCGAATAGGAACCGGCGAGATCCGCTTCGCCGAGCCTGGTGGTGCGCTTCGTGTACTCGCCGATGGTGACACTGGATGGGTTGTTGCCGATGGACTGGTGAGCTCGGTCAACCTTGAAGATCTCACCGTGCTTGAGCAGTTTGCGATCGGCTCTGAGGTCTCCTCGGCTGCGATCGGCGCAGACGGCACGCTCTATCTTGGCGGCACGTCTGAGGAAGACGCCGTGCTTTCAATCAGTGCGGGCGATGAATCTCCCCAAACCGTTTCTGACATTTCTGGGCCCGTCGCGTTGGTTGAACTCGGTGACCACGTCGGCGCCATCGACCCTCAATCGCAAGCGTTGTGGATCGAAGGAGAGGGCTTTGTTTGCGATGCACTCCCATACCCGACAGGAGAGACTGTTCTAGCCGGCGGCTCTGAAGACCTGCTGGTGACCATAAGCTCGGCCGGTCGCCTGATGGTGTGGAACCCGGCCGACTCCGGCTGCCCCGACGCGAACGACGTGATCGACCTTGAGCGCGGTCAGTTTGGCTCCCCCGTGTTGTCCGACGGCTGGGGCCTCGTGCCCGACTACGAGGCATCGGTTGTCTACATCTTTCAGGGGGCGGGCGAATCGCTGCAGCGGATTGACCTTTTGGAGGTCCCTCGCGGCGCCGAGTTCGACCTGATCGAAGAAGGTGGGAATGTTTGGTACAACGACTCCGCAAGCGACGCCGCTGGACTCGTTCGGCGAGACGGCACGGTTATTGCGGTCTCGAAATACGTCGACGGCGATGACGGTTTCTCTGTCGCTCCCCTCGACTCGTCAGACACCGATCAAGCGGCGCAGGTTGCCGGAGCCCAACTCGAACGGGGCGACGTCACAACGACGACAGCGTCGGAGCCAGACGCAAACCCTGCAGGAAGCGGCGCCACAACCACCACGACCGCACCCTCAGAAGGGGCAACGCCCACTACCTCCGCCGGGGGCATCAATGTCCCAAACCCAGACGAATCAACCACCTCAACCACAACTCCACAATCCTTAGCCGTCGAGATTGCCGCCGGATCCCAGCAGGCCGTGGTGGGCGACTCCGTGCAGTTCTCGGCGCTGACTCTTGCCGGACAACCAACGAGCTACACCTGGTCGACTAACCCATCAGCGGCAATGAGCACATCAACCTCACGCGCAACCCAGATCACTTTCGCCAATACAGGCTCGTACATCGTCAGCGTTACGGCGTGCGATGCCGCCGGACAATGTGCCGATGCCAAGGCGTCATTCACCGTCGTTTCCAAACCGGACCAGATTCAACTGGTCGCCGCAATTGGTGGCGCGTCATCGGTGCAGACGGGAGTCGAACTCAAACTCACTGATGCCTCACAGGGGGATCCGGCATCGTGGATTTGGGATCTTGATGGCGGTTCTCCAGTCACTTCCACCTCGGCCAATGTGAACGTACGCTGGGACACCCCCGGGATCAAGAACGTTTCGCTCACCGTCGAACGCGACGGGGTAACCAAGACAGCTACGAAACAGATCTCCGTCTCCAACCCGGCAACCGAGCCATCACCATTTGGCGTTGCGTGCGACACAACTAGTCTCAATGCTGGCGACAGCGCCTTCTGTCAGTTGGCCGGCTCGGCAGCCAATTTCACTAACCTCCGATGGACCGCCACAAACGGTGGCCAGCTCAGCTCCCCACAGTCACCCGATACCAACATCACAAGAACCACAGCT
Source organism: Acidimicrobiales bacterium (assembly GCA_037968895.1). Classification (GTDB taxonomy): domain Bacteria; phylum Actinomycetota; class Acidimicrobiia; order Acidimicrobiales; family SZUA-35; genus JBBKWJ01. Next base: position 49,474 of record JBBKWJ010000048.1, on the reverse strand, counting down.
GGGTCGGTTGTCATCACGTTGAAGGCAACCGACATCGGCACAGGCGCCGCAGTGAGCGACAGCATCACCATCGTCTTCGCCACTCCCCCGCCCGTTGCAGTATCACCAACGATCTCGGGTCCATCGTCAGTTGAAACCGGCGCAGTGAACACATTCACGGCGAACGGCAATGGTGTCGGATCTGCATCGCTTGTATGGAAGGCCACCGGCGCAACAATTGGCTCGCCAAACGGCCAAAGCACCACGCTCCGGTGGGACACGGCCGGAGTCTACGAGGTTGAACTGACCGCTGACGGCGTGCGAGCGGTCAAGTCGGTCACGGTGACCAACGCCCCAGCTACGTCAACTCCGCTCGTCGTCACCAAAACCAACGATGGTGCACAAGAAACTTCATTCCATATGACGATTTCGCTCAATCGCTGCGCCCGACTCGATTGGACTCTCGCATTCGATGGCCAAAGCCACACCCAAGGCAACACAACAAGTGACTGCCGAACGAGCTACATCCTCGCCCCGTATTCCAGCACGGTTCTCGCCCCGAACACGACCTACACCATCAACGCAACCTTCACTGAGCCCGATGGTGCAGTCACCCCGTGGACGACGACGGTTACGACTAGCACCCCGTCAGCAGCACCAACGGTAAACGTCACTGGCCTGTCGTACTCCGGAACGACCGTCAGTGCCACGGTCACCTCGTCACCATGCACGACGCTCTACTGGTGGTTCTCCGGAACAAAGAGCGGGCAACCGAATCACAGCCAGACATTCACCGTGTCAACCTGTCAGACGTCTCGGGCTATCACCTTTGAAGGCCGCTTGGGATACTCGTACACCGTTCAGGTGAACGGTACCGATCCATCCAATGGGCAAGTCACAACGGTCAACAACACCATCGCGATTCCCGATACACCGCCGCCCGCTCCGGTCGCCCTCACGCTTTCGACCCAGTCGACGAGCGACAGCGGGTTTACGGTGCTGGCAACGGCGAGCACATGTGCCGTCATCACGTACCGAATCGACAGCGGCCCTACACAATCGAGCGGAAGCTGTGTTGCGAGCCTGACAATTGATTCAAGCTACGCAGGGCCATTCCTTCCCGGCACGTCGCACATCGTGACGGCCACGGCGACTGCTGGTGGCAATACTGACACCAAAACGCTCGGAGTTACGACCAGTGCGACACCGGTGTTCAACCCCCCGGCCTTATATGTGGTTGCGGTGACCGAAACCAGCTTCATCATCGGCGCCGACCTTGCGCAATGCGCGTCGGTGAGTTGGTCGATTTCCCCCGGCGGCGCATCCGCTTCTGATCCAAGTTGCACCGTGAACCATCGAATGGGCACCAGCACTGTCGTGACGCTGTCGCCAAACACGTCATACAACTTCAGTGCCACGTTTACGAATGCAACTGGCCAGTCGGCAACTCGATCGATCAGCGTGACCACAAACGCCCCAGCCCCAGACCCGCTCATCATTACCGCAACTGGTGTAAGCGCGGCAAACGCATCCTGGACGCTGTCGACTAACCAGTGCGCGACAGCAAGCGGCTATTGGGCCGAAATTGGCGGCGCCGAACGAAGCGGCTCAATCGAAGTGGGCACGTGCACAACCGGGTTCTTCTTCCAGGTGACCGGTCCAGAGTCTGGGGCAACCTACGTCTTCAACGTCACAATCTCAAGTACCGAGGGTGGCGGGTCACAGGTTGCCCGCTCATCTGAGTTTGTGTATCCCTAACTACTCAAACAGAGCGTTGACGAATTGCTCGGGATCGAAGTCGACCAGATCGTCGACGCCTTCGCCGAGACCAACCAGCTTGACGGGAAGGCCAAGCTCGCTCTCGATGGCAAACACGATGCCGCCCTTGGCTGAACCGTCGAGCTTGGTGAGCACCACGCCAGTCACATCGACGGCCTCGGCAAATACTTTCGCCTGCGACATGCCGTTCTGACCGGTTGTTGCGTCGAGCACCAAGAGCACTTCAGTGACGTGGCCCGGATCTTTGGCCGCAACCCGGCGAACCTTCGATAGTTCGTCCATAAGGTTTGTTTTGTTCTGGAGCCGGCCCGCGGTATCGGCCAACACAACATTGTTACCGCGCGACGCAGCGGCCGCGATGCCGTCGAAGATCACTGAGGACGGGTCGCCGCCCTCGTTGCCCCGGACGATGTCCGCGCCCGATCGCTCGGCCCACATCGTGAGCTGCTCGGCCGCAGCGGCGCGGAAGGTGTCACCGGCAGCCATCATCACCGAGTGGCCTTCGAGCGCCAGGCGCTTTCCAAGCTTGCCAATCGTGGTGGTCTTGCCAACCCCGTTCACGCCAACAAAAAGCCAGACGTTTGTCTTGCCTTCGTCAATCGTGAGCGAGCGATCTTTGCCCGCGAGCTCAGAGTGCATCCTGGCCTTGAGCAAGTCGAGCACCGCAGCACCATCTTCGACCTTCGCCTCTATAGCCGACTGCTTGACGTCGGCGATAAGGGCCATCGAGGTGCCAACACCAATATCAGCGCGGATTAGTGCTTCTTCAAGATCTTCCCAGGTGTCTTCGCCAATCTTCGCCAGGCCAACGAGATCACCCAAGTAGCCGGTGAACGCACTGCGAGCCTTCCCGAGCCGGTCGAAGAACGACGGTTTGACCGGCGCCTCGAGCACAACACCCGTCGCCGCGTCGTCGACCTCAACGACATCGGGGGTGACGACGTCGACGTCCGTGGCCGCACCCTTGTCGACGGGCGGCGCCTCGACCGGTGTGACCACCGTGGCGTCTGGCGGCAGCACGACCTTGCGGCGACGAGCCAACGTCGCAGCTACGGCGCCGACTACGAGAAGGACGGCAATGACTATGAGAACGATGTACAACGGATCCATTAGGCGAGAAGCCTATAGCGATCTGTCCAGTCTGCTTGGTGAAATCAGGCCGAGCGAGATCCGTTTCAGTGATCCAGAGCTAGCGACCGCCGAGGACCACGGTGATGGTGATCTCTTGCCCATCACGAATCAGTTCAAGATCGACCGTGTCACCGGGGAACGAGGACTGCACAAGTCCAGCGAGTTCCTCAACAGTGCTGACTGGTGCACCGTCGACTCGCAACACGCGATCACCAAGCAGCACGCCGGCATCGTCGGCGCCCGAATCAGCGGTGACTTCCCTGATCACAACGCCCGGTAGACCGCCGTCGTCTGGGGTACCGGCGACGCCCATGAATCCTGGGGTGAGATCGCCACCCGAGATGATCCGCTCGACCACTTTCATCACGGTGTCGATAGGAGTGGCAAAGCCGAGGCCAATATTGGTGTTTGACGACCCATCGGTCTGGATGAGGGTGTTCATGCCGATAACCCGACCTTGACGGTCGGCGAGGGCTCCACCAGAGTTACCTGGGTTAATCGCGGTGTCCGTCTGAATCATCGCGTTGATGGTGGCCTCGTTCATCTGGATCGGGCGGTCCAACGCCGAGATGATGCCAGCGGTGACGGTCTGTTGAAGCTCGAACGGGCTGCCAATGGCGACAGTGAGCTGTCCAACCGACAGTTCTTCACCAAGTGCAAGTTCGGCTGGGGGCAAGTTGGAGCCTTCCGGTACCGAAATGACGGCCACATCAGTTCGTGCGTCGGAACCGACAATCTGGCCCTGGATCACGCCGCCATTTGAGAGCCTGACGGAAACCGTCGTTGCGCCCTCGATCACGTGGTTATTGGTGATTACCGTGGTGGGGTCAATGACGATGCCCGAGCCAAGTCCAAGGTTTGTGTCGATTTGCACAACCGATGGTCCGAGCAGAGCTGCGACAAAGGCGACAGGCTCGAGTTCGGCGTCAATGTCACTCGACCCCGCATTTACGATTGGCGGAGTCGTCGGAGCCGCGGCCTCGGCGACTACGGAACCGTTGTCATTGATTTGCGCAACCGCGAAGCCACCAGCAACCATCGAGCCGCCAGCGACGAAAGCGACCAGCGCTCGCCACCCCCAGCCAACTGGAGGCTTGGATTCAGGTTCGTTCTTTGGTGCAAGCTGGTTGGAGACTGCCGGCCCGACAACGGGATCGGCGTAGCCGAACTGAGCAGGCTGGGAGCCAACAACAGGGGGCGGATACATGGGTTGCTGGACGGTTGGCGGCGGGCTCGCAGGCCTCGCCATACCAGCGGTGGGAGCACCAGACCAATCTCTCGCTTGAGATGGTGGACCAGAGGGTGTCTGGCCAAAAAGGTCATCGCCAGGGCCGCCGTGCGGTGCCTGGTTATCGAAGTCCCACTGGTCGGTGGTCATACCTGTCCTGTCGTTGAGTTACTGCACACTTGTGTTACTCCACAATATGGGTCGTGTGTGAAAATCTTGGTAAAGCTGGGAGACCCGTCGTCGCCTTACGTTTGTAGCACTTGGTCAAGTGTCGACTGATCGACTCGGCAACTGAAGAGTGAACGTCGACCCCTTGCCAAACGTCGAGTCGACCGAGATGGTTCCCCCGTGCCGCTCGGCGATTCGCTGGACGATGTTCAAACCAAGCCCCGACCCGCCACCAGCATTTGGGCCGCGCCAGAACCGATCGAAGACTCGCGCCACGTTGTGCTGTTCAATACCAGGACCCTCGTCACCGACCATTATCGAGGCCCCGTTCTTGGTTGCTTCGACAGAAACAGTGACGGTTGAAGACTCGGGAGCGAGCCTGACGGCATTGGCGAGGAGGTTCGCAAGCGCACGCCGAAGGGCCGACGGTTCACCGTCGACGATCACTGGGTCCTTGGAGCAGACCGCAACAAGCTGAATTGATCGCTCCGCCGCAGGGGCACCGAAGTCGCCGACCACCTCTTCGGCCAGCCGTCGCAGGTCGATCGGGCAGCTTTTGGTCTGAGGAATATCTTGTCGTGCTCGTTCGACAAGTCCGTCGATGAGCACCGACATTCGGTCAGTCGAGCGCATCGCAATCTCGGCCGACTTGGTCAGTTCTACGGGGTCGTTGGCAGTGAGGCCAAGTTCGAGGTTCGCCCGCGCTACCGCAAGGGGGTTGCGCAATTCGTGAGAGGTGTCGTGGATAAATCGACGCTGGTCCTCAAACGAAGTCTGTAGCCGGTCGAGCATGGCGTCGAAGGTGTCGGCGAGCTGGCGCATCTCGTCATTTGGACCGGCCGCAGCAATTCGCCTGCTGAGATCGTGCGCCGAGATGTCCTGAGCCACCGCGGTGATTCGTTTCACCGGGCGAACCGCCCAGCCAGACAGAAGCCAGCCAGTGATAAAGCTCACGATAAAAAGAAGACCAAGCCCATAGTACGAAGCCCGACGAAGCTCGTTCAGCGCGACCCGATAGGCAAACACCTGCTCTTCCTCAAGCAGGAGCCGCAGCAAGTCACCATCTGTCGGCCTCGTGAATGCGGTATTCGTGATCGCTCCAGTCTCCGGGTCGATGAGCTGCACCTGGGCGAAGGTCGTCTCGTTGAGAACCGGCTGCTCAAGCGTGTTCAGCTGGTAAAGGTAAATCCCGCCAATCAGAATGGACCCGACGCCGAAGACCACAATGGCAAACGCCAACGACAGCCGGAACCGAATCGAATACAAGGCGGCAGGGATACGCAAGGTCGCTACGCCTCGACCAGTCGATAGCCGGCACCTATGACCGTTTCGATTAAGGCCTCACCCGAGGCACTGGCAAGCTTCCGCCGCAAAGTGCCAACTGTTACCCGCACGGTGTTGGTGAACGGATCTGCGGCTGCATCCCAGACATGCTCCAACAGCGTCTCCTGGCTGAGCACAACTCCTGGCTGCATCATGAAGTAGCGAAGCAACGCATATTCCTTCGTCGTGAGGTCGATTGGCACAGAATCCCAGCTCGCAATTTGGCGAGCGGTGTCGAGAGTGAGCAAGCCGAGCACCATTGTCGAACCGCTTGGCGCCGTCTCACGCCTCATCAAACTACGGACCCTCGCTGAAAGCTCCGGTAAAGCGAACGGCTTCACAAGATAGTCATCGGCACCCTCGTCAAGGCCACTTACCCGCTCTTCGACCGCATCGCGGGCCGTCACCATGAGGACACGTACGGTCGCGTTGCCAAGCATCCCCGAACGAATTTCGCGACAAATGTCTCGTCCGTCGGCGTCCGGCAATGTGAGATCGAGCGTGATGAGGTCGTATTCGTTAAAGGCAAGCTTTTCGCGTGCGCCCGCGCCGTCGTTTGCTGTATCGACGGCGTATCCTTCCCGGCGCAATAGGGTTGCGATCGCATCAGCGAGATCCGTCTCGTCGTCCACTACCAGAATTCGCATGGAGCCACGCTAGCCCGTAAGGGTTTTCGCTTGGCTTTCGCCCCCGCAGTATTCACTATGCTGAGTACGCTCCTGATTCTCCCAACTCTTGGATTTCCATGACCGATTACGACACGTCTGATCTGGCGACTGCGGCCGAAGCCGGGAACGCGTCTGCCCAACTTGAACAGGTCTTCTTCGAAATGAAGAAGGTCATTGTTGGCCAGGACCACATGGTCGAACGCCTGCTTGTCGCCCTGCTCGCGAGAGGCCACATACTCCTCGAAGGGCTTCCTGGCCTGGCTAAAACGCTCGCAGTGTCCACTATGGCTGACACTATTGGCGGCTCATTCGTCCGACTCCAGTTCACGCCTGACCTGCTCCCGTCCGACCTCGTCGGCACAAGGGTCTACCGCCAGTCAGACGAGAAATTTGATATCGAGTGGGGCCCGGTCTTCGCCAACCTTGTGCTCACTGACGAAATCAACCGGGCGCCAGCCAAGGTGCAATCTGCCTTGCTCGAAGTCATGGCGGAGCGCCAAGTCTCGATTGGCGGCGAAACCCGAGCGATGCCAAGCCCCTTCCTCGTGCTGGCAACTCAGAACCCCATTGAATCTGAAGGCGTCTACACCCTTCCCGAAGCCCAGCGCGACCGCTTCCTCATGAAGGTCATCGTTGGCTACCCAACACCAACCGAAGAGTTCGAAATCGTACGGCGGGTCGGCGTGTCGATGCCCCACTCCAGCCAGGTCATCACTCTCGACGAATTGTCTGAGCTTCAGCGAGTTGCTGACCGCATCTATGTCGATTCAGCGATCGTGCAATATGCCGTCGACATCGTCATGGCGACCAGAGAACCCGAAGTGCGGGGCATGCCCGAACTCGCATCGTTGATCGAATTCGGTGTGAGCCCTCGAGCCACCCTCGGGCTCGTGTCGGCGGGCCGGGCGTTAGCCCTAATGCGCGGCCGCAGCTATGTCACGCCACAAGACGTCTTTGACGTTGCCCGCGATGTACTGCGGCACCGTCTCATTCTCACCTACGAGGCATTGGCCAAGAATCTCTCAAGCGACGATGTGCTCAACCGATTGTTGGCCGTCGTGCCAGCGGCAAACGTGACCGCTCGCGAAAGGCCACCAGAACAGCCACGACGGAACGAACCAAGCTCATGGGACCGGCCAGTCGAACCCATCTCGACCCCCGCGCCAACGCCGACACTGCCAAACCAAGCGCCTCTGCCCTCAACTCCGGCGCCAAGCGCCTGGACTCCAGCGCCTCAGGACCCAGCGCCTCAAGACCGCGTGCCTCAAGACCGCGTGCCTCAAGACCGCGTGCCTCAAGACCGGGTGCCTCAAGATCCGGCCCCCGATCCAGACACCCGGGCCCCCTTGCCACCGCCAATGAGTAACCCGAAGGGAATGTTCGGCGAATAGCCGAACTCTTCGTGCGAAAGGTTTCAAATACGGCGATCGATCCGGTCACTGCCACATCCCCTACAACCCGTGAGGTTCTGCGACGTCTCGACCTCGAGGTCACGCGGCGGCTCGACGGGCTACTGCATGGCGATCATCGCGGCCTTGTGCCAGGTCATGGTTCCGAGCTCGGTGAAACGAGGGCCTATCAGCTTGGCGACGATGTACGGCGTATCGACTGGAATGTCACGGCCAGACTGCAACGGCCGTTCATCAGACAGACAATTGCGGAGCGCGAGCTCGAATCGTGGCTCGTCGTCGATACTGGCGCCCGAATGAACTTTGGAACCGCCCTCTGCAAGAAGCGTGATCTCGCCCTTTCTGCATCAGCCGCTCTCGGCTTTCTGACCGCCCGCGACGGAAACCGCATTGGCGCCATCTTGGCCGGGAGCGGACCCGCAGTCGTGATTCCGGCGAAGGGCACGAAGAAACATACTCTTCGCATGCTTACCGAGATCCACGAGGCCCCTCACGAAGATGCCGGTGGCGTTACCGACCTCACCGACGCGCTGAAGCGGGTAGCCGGTATCGCCCGCCGCCGCGGCCTCGTCGCGATCGTGTCAGACTTCCGGGTCCAAGACGGCTGGCTCGACGTAGTTCGGGTTCTCGCCCAACGCCACGACGTTCTTGCCATCGAAGTAGTCGACCCGCTTGAGCGACGGCTGCCAAACGTTGGCCTCATCGCCGTTGTCGACCCCGCAACCGGAATGGCAACCGAACTGGCCACACACAAGGCGAAGGTTCGCCAGGCTTACGCCGACGCTGCTGACGCCCGATCAGCCCACATCGCCGCCGAACTGCAAGCAGCCAGGGTCGACCACCTTGTGCTCCACACCGATCGCCCTTGGCTGGACGATCTCGTTCAATTCATTGCGGCCCGCCGACATCGCCTCGGTGCCCGCGCTGGAGGGATCTAATGTCATTCCTCGAACCAAACCGCCTTTACCTGCTTCTGGTCGTCCTGGCCCTCGCCACCGGTTATCTGCTGATGCAGGGTCGACGCAAGGTCTATGCCGCTCGCCTGGCCTCTGCTGATCTCATTGGCTCAGTACTACCACGTCAGCCGGGGTGGCGCCGTCACGTTGCTGCCCTCCTCCTCCTCAGTGCGGTCGGCACGTTGACGGTCGGGTTCGCCCGTCCAACAGCTGAACGGCGTGCGCCTCGGGAGCGAGCGACTGTCGTCGTTGCTATCGATGTGTCGCTTTCAATGGAGGCCGACGACGTTGAACCAACCCGGCTCGAGGCCGCCCGCCAAGCGGCTCGTGACTTCGTCGCAGAACTTCCGCCAACTCTAAACGTCGGAATCGTCGCCTTCGCCGGTCAGGCCTCGGTGCTCGTCGCTCCCACTCAGAACCGAGCCGTCGCGTTGGCTGCTATCGACGGGCTCGAGCTCGCCGAGTCAACAGCAATCGGCGAGGCTATCTTCACCTCCCTTGACGCCCTAAAACAGGTGCCAAGCGACGGCACCGACGACCCGGCTCCGGCTCGTATCGTTCTGCTCTCTGATGGCGAAACGACCATGGGACGGCCAGACGAACAGGCCGTTGCGGCTGCGATTACCGCAGGAGTGCCGGTGTCGACCATCGCCTTCGGCACAAAAGACGGCGTCATCGTCTACGACGACCCATCAACTGAGGCCATCGAAGAACAGCTCATCAACGTGCCTGTCGGCGACGAGAACCTTGAGGCGATCGCAACGGCCACCAATGGGGCATTCTTCTCTGCCAAGAGTCTCAAAGAGCTCGATGTGGTCTACGACGACATCGGCTCCGCCATCGGCTACGAAACAATAGAGACCGAGATCACCGACTGGTTCGTGGGCGTGTCGCTACTGCTCCTGCTCGCCGCCTCTGGTCTCTCACTGTGGTGGTTCCAGCGTCTGCTGTAGGCAGAAGCTACTGCCGCCGTCTGAGCACGACGTACTGAAACTTCTGGGTCTCGCCGTCCGGCTTTGGGTGTTCCTCGGTTTCTTGGTGGATGAGGTCAAAGCCTTCAAATTCCGCAGCGAGCGAATCGGCCGAATAGCGCGTCACCGGCAGGCCACTACACATTTCGGGACCGTCGGTCGCAAATGTCGCTATCACAGCTACGCCGCCGATGCCGATCGCACTCTGCAGCGCCTCGCAGTAGCCCGATCGATCATTGGCGTTGGTCAAGAAATGAAAACGGCACGGTCGTGCCAGACGTCGAACGCAGTCTTGAAGCGGTGGCGAGTTACATCACCAACCGTAAAGGCAACGACGGCCGAAGGGCCGAGTTCTGCCGCAGCCTTGGAAAGCGCCGACTCGGCGATATCGAGCACTTCGACCCGCTCAACACCTTTTTGAACAAGCAGTGCGGCGAGGGAAGAAGCCCCTCCGCCGGCTCCCTCGCCGACCAAACCGTGTCCCCGTGTTCTGCTCTTGTGGCCGTCACAAACCTCTTTGATCCACCTTAGGCCCGAAAGGACCGGCGAAGTGGTGGTTCGTGCGAGCGCCCGGCCGTGTGATGTCGTGGGGAGCAAGTGGAAGCAATACCCTGCGGTCCTCCCCCGTTTCTGCTCCAAGAAAGGCCCCCATGTTTCGGCATCTGCCCTCGCTGCACCTTCTCGTCGTTGGGTCGTTCGTTCTCGTCGCCGCTTCGTGCGGAGGTTCGGCCATCTCGTCTCCGGTCTTTAGCATCGGTGGAACTCCAGATCAGGACTCCGACATCTCGAAGCAAACCTATGAGGATCTCAGCGCGTACCTCAGCGACGCTCTTGACGTTGTCGTCGAGTACAAGCCGACCGACAACAGCGCCGCTTCTGTCGGCGCATTCCGCTCCGGCGATCTCGACGCGATGTGGTCTGACGGGCTCAACGGAGCCCGGGCCCGGACACAGGTCCCTGGAGCCTTAGCGGTTGCCCAACGAAATATCGATCCCAATTTCACAAGTGTCTTCATCGTGGCCGACGACTCAGAGCTTTCGAGCGTGGCAAGCGTCGATGGCCTCTCGTCTTTGGCTGGCCGTTCACTGACCTTTGGCGCCGAAACATCGTCAAGCGGCCGCATCATGCCCCAGTACTTTCTTGACCAAGCAGGCGTGGCACTGGAAGACCTTGATGGGGCCGCCGGGTTTTCTGGGTCGCACGACGCCACGATCGCCCTGGTGGCAGCAGGAACTTACGAGGTTGGCGTGTTGGACACCGCAGTGTGGTTCTCCCGAGTCGAAGAGGGAGCGCCCGACACTGACTTCGTAAGGATGATCTTCACGACCCCGACGTACTTCGACTACTCGTGGGTCGCCCAACCCGACCTTGACGACGAATTTGGTGAAGGGTTCACCGATCGCTTCGTCGCGGCATTGCTCGCGTTGTCTCCGGATGATCCTGCACAAGCAGCAATCCTCGACGCATTCAACGCCACCTCGTTCATTCCGACCGAGAACAGCAACTACTCTGCGATTGACGCGATAGGCGAAGCTGCGGGCCTGTTGGCTACAGAGGGCTAGGCGCCGACCGGCAGCCTATTCTGCCTCTCGTTCGCCTAGCTAGAGACCGGTTCCATCTTCTTGGCGCTGATCTTTTCACTTACGACCTTCGACGAGCCGCCGGGCTTCATCGATACTCCGTAGAGAACATCGGCCGCCTCCATCGTGCGCTTCTGGTGGCTCACGATTACGAGCTGGGCATCTTTGCGGAACTCGTTGACGAGCGACAAGAAGCGATGGAGGTTCATGTCGTCGAGTGCTGCTTCAACCTCGTCCATGACGTAGAACGGCGAAGGGCGGCTGCGGAACACAGCAAAAAGGAATCCGAGCGCCGTAAGTGACCGTTCGCCACCAGAAAGAAGGCTCAGCTTCTTCACGTTCTTGCCTGATGGCTTCGCCTCGATTTCGACGCCGCAGTTGAGCAGGTCGTCGCCGTTGGTGAGAGTGACCGCACCCTTGCCTCCGGGGAACAGCGTTTCGAACAAGTCGACGAAGTTGGTCGCCACGTCGGCATAGGCCGCAGCGAAGACGTTAACGATCTCGTCATCGACCTCGCGAATTAGCTTCCGTAGCTCCTTCCGAGTCGATTTCACATCCTCAAGCTGGGTGTTGAGGAAGTCGTGTCGTTCCTTCAGCTGTTCGAACTCTTCAAGGGCGAGCGGGTTGATTGGGCCAAGAAGCTTCAGCTCCCGTTCGAGTTCGCGAACCTGCGACTCTGCCGATGCACCGTCTGGCAGCTCGGGCAGAACGGCCTGCATCGCGATCTCGGGTTCAGTATCGAGTTCGTTACGAACGGCCTCAGTCAATGTCTCGAGTCGTATCCGATTCTCGGCCTCGTTGAGTTCAAGGCGATTGGCTCGTTCCCGTACATCGACAAGCTCGCGCTCGGCCGACTGGCGTTCTTTTCGCCTCGTGCTGAGCGTGCCTGAGACCTGGCGAGATGCCTCGGATTGGGCAGCCTGCTCAGCCCGCAGAATCTCAGTTGCCGCCGAGAGCTCATCGTTCTTGAGCGAAAGGCGAGAGGCGAGCCCACCAACGATCTCGAGAGAACGCTCAACCTCTTCGCGCTTCACCTTCGCAGCTTCTCGCTCAACAACGAGACGTTCAAGTCGGGCTTCAACCTCGACTTGGCGCCGAGTCAGAGTCTCAGTGCGCTCGGCGATCGCCGCTGACTTAACCTCGAGGTCACTTCGTCTTGCGGTAAGCGCCGCGGTGCGCTGGTTGAGTTGGTTGCGCAGGTTCGCGGCCTGACGGACCTTTTCAAGATGAGCCTCTTCCTCTTCGATGAGGCCGGGGAGCTGGTTCTGGAGTCGACCGAGTCTTGACTGCTCTACCTCGCGTCGCTCAGCGACCTCGCCGAGTTGCTGGTCGAGCCGTTCGCGGTCAGATGTGAGCGTTGAGTGTTCGACCGCAGTTCGTTCTGCGCTCGCTATTGCCTTCTCGAGTTCGGCCTGCGCCACCCGCAGTTGGTCTTCGAGGCCTCGGCGCGCCGTACGAGCTTCGGCTAGGCCCTCGTTTGCGGCGTCGTATTCATCACTAACAGCAGCGGCGTGGGCCGCAGCCGATTCCGCCTTTTCAAGCGCCTCTTCTAGTGCTGCTCCAGTGGCGCCAGACCCGGCTTGGCCGATCCGCCAACCACCAGGACCAAACCGATCGCCGTTGCGTGTGACCACGGTTGCGTCGGGGTGCTGTAGCGCGACCTCGACGGCGGCGCGCCAGTCGCCATCGATGACCACGGCAGTTGCGAACAACGCATCGAGCATTGGTTCGACATCGGGGCGGACAGCCCGAACATGAGCTCGGATTGGCTCACCAACCAAGGGACGGCCGCCAACAGCGCGTTCGGCGCCGAGCGCTAGGACGGCGCCCGTGAGCTGACCCCGGGACAGCGCTTCGAGAGCGGCTTTGCCATTGGCTGCACTATCAACGACAACTGCTTGGAGCGCCTCACCTGCTGCGGCCTCCACCGCGGTTTCCCAACCGGGGTCGACCGCAACCAAGTCGAGGAGGGTGCCGAGTACCCCTGACGAACCGGCAAGCGCATCAGCACCGGCGCGGCTCCTTGCGTCGTCGAGCGCTTGGCTCAATGCATCGGCCGTAGCGGCCCACCGGCTCGCTTCTCCGTCTGCTTCACGGCGACGTTCGTTGCCTTCTTGAACCTCTATCTCGCATGCTTCGCGTCTCTCGGCCGCTGCCGCCGCACGAGCTTCGAGGTCGGGGATCTGGGGCTGGAGTCGCTCGATCGTGGCCAGAGCCAATTCACGGGCCGTCGCCAGGTTTGCCGCACGACTGGTGAGCACGTCGAGTTGGTCACCTAGCCGCTTTGCATCTTGCTCATCTCGTTGGGCTGCTGATTCCAGTGCCTTCAGCTGAGCACGAACCTCGGCCGCCTCGGCGGGTGCCGGGCCAAGCTCGGAATCATCGGCTTCAACAGAGAGCCGAGCCTGCTCGACGGCAAAGGCCTCCTCGGCTTCGGCCAACGACGCGAATGCGGGCGCAAATCCTGCGACCTCCTCGGTGGCCGCAGCGAGATCAGCTGCGATTCGAGCCGCCTCAGCTTCGAGACTCGCAACCACACCCTGGTCGACGGCTGTTTGCAACTCTCGTTCGAGGCGTCGCTGGCGTTCGCCGACAACGTTCTTCTGTCCCTTGATCCGCTCGGCGAGCCGCTGTGCCATCGACAGAACGTCGCCAACGTCAGAGCCACCAAGGGCTGCAAGTTCAGCTTCGGCATCGAGCACTTGAGAATCGAGCGTGGCCAGTAATGTCTTGAGCACACGTTCACGCTCATTGAATTCGAGTCGTCGACGGTGCGCCGATTCGAGTTCGCCTGTCAGCGATTTGAGCTCGCGGCCTACAAGATGGGTCTTGAGCGCGGTGAGTTCAGAGATGAGATCGCCGTGCCGTCGAGCAGCATTCGCCTGCTTTTCTAGCGGCTTGAGCTGCCGACGAACTTCACGCACGAGGTCCGAGATCCGGTGCAGGTTGTCTTCTGTTGCGCTCAGCCGACGCTCGGCTCGTTCCTTGCGCTTGCGATACTTGAGTATGCCAGCGGCCTCCTCAATGATCGAACGACGTTCTTCGGGTCGTGCATTTAGCACTGCGTCAATCTGGCCCTGCGACACGATGATGTGCTGCTGGCGACCAACACCGCTGTCCGACAGAAGGTCTTGGATATCGAGAAGCCGGCAGCTCACCCCATTGATGGCGTAGTCGCTCTCGCCCGTTCGAAAGAGGGTACGAGTGATCGTCACTTCAGTGAAGTCGATTGGAAGCAGCCCATCGGAGTTGTCGATGGTGAGGGCTACCTCGGCTCGACCGAGCGCCGCCTTCGTCGCGGTGCCTGCAAAGATGACGTCGTCCATCTTCTGCGACCGAACCGCAGAAGGCTTCTGGGCGCCGAGCACCCAAGCAATGGCATCGACAACATTCGACTTGCCAGACCCGTTTGGGCCAACGACAACAGTGATACCTGGCTCAAGGCTCAGGTTGGCGGTATCGGCAAAGGACTTGAAGCCCTTGATCGTGAGAGATTTTAGGTACACATCAAATCCATAGTTACGCGGGGGCGACCGGCTTCGTTATACCTGTGTATCGCAGAAGTAGACCGGCTTCTTCATGAACGTGGCCTTGCGAATCGGGCGGCGGGACCGGGGACTGAGATCTCCGTCTCGTCCGTAGACGGCGAGATGGCTTGCATATTCGCCTTCAGCGCCGGTCAGGTCGAAGAACGGTCGCTTCTCAAGCGAGGTACCGCGGTACTTGATGGCCTCATGAAGAATGCCAACAACTGACTGATAAAGACGGCGCACTTCTTGTGTAGTGAGGCTCGAGCACGGCCGGTCATATTTGAGGCCAGCGTCGAAGAGGATCTCATCGCTGTAGATGTCGCCAATGCCGACGAAAACGTCTGGACCGATCAGCATGGCCTTGAGCTTCTCGTTGCGAGAGAGCACAATCCGCCTGAAGTCCATCCAAGTAACGGGGCTCACGAGCAGATCGAGTCCAACTTCCGCTTCTGGAGCGAGCACCTCGGCAATATCGTCGTTCTCGGCGACCGCGAATGTGCTTGTTCCGTCGGCGTCAATAAAGCGCAGGTCGCCGCCTTGGGTGAACGTAATTGTCACCTGTACGTCGTCTTGTTCAGCTTGTTTGGAAGCGCCACGCCACAGCAGCCCGGTCTCACCGAATTCCATGACGATGGTCTGCTCATTGTTCAGCATGAGCAGAAGTTGCATGCCGCGCCGCTCGACAGCCTGAACCTTGGCCCCAACCAGAGGCTCGGAAACGGTCTTCTTTGTGCGATGGTGCGGCAGTGACTTCATCGCAGTCACCTCGACTGCCTTGATCTTGCGCCCAACAACGTCTCTTTCGAGGTCGCGTCGGTATGTGTCGATTTCAGGCAACTCAAGCTTTGACATGAGTGTCTTTCTCTTCTTCGTCCACGACGGCTGTCGTGGCGTCGGGCTCGTTGGCCCCAACTTGATCTGCTAGCTGAGCACAGGCAGCTTGTGCTGCCGCCTGCTCTGCTCGTTTCTTCGACGTTCCTGATCCCCCGCCGTGGGAGACTCCACCGATCAGCACCGTGGCGCGGAATCGGCGGTCGTGATCGGGCCCTGACCCGTTGATGTCATACACCGGCGAGCTGAGGCCGAGTACGGCGGTGAGCTCCTGAAGCCGGGTTTTGTAGTCTTGTCGACCTGGGCGCAATGCGCCGACTGAGATGTCGGGGTGAAGTAGCTGCAAAACCACGGTGGCCGCGGTCTCCCAATCAGAATCGACGAATACTGCGCCGATGACGGCTTCGAACCCGTCGGCCAATATCGATTCCTTGCTGCGGCCGCCAGATTGATCTTCGCCCTTGCCAAGTCGCAGCAACTCACCAAGACTTAGCCGCTCAGACACCTGGGCCAGGGCCGTTGTGTTGACAACAGAGGCCCTCAGCTTTGCCAGTTGACCCTCAGCAAGGTTGTCGTATGCTGCGAAAATATGGTCGGTCACGGCGAGTCCCACAACGGCATCGCCCAAGAATTCCAAACGCTCGTTTGAGTCGACGTTTTCATTCTCGCCGCAGTAGCTGCGGTGAGTAAGGGCGTGGGTGAGCAAACCGGATTCGGAGAACCGATACCCCAGCTTGTCGCAGAATTCGTCGTAGTCGTCCGAACCGCTCAGGACCCGGCTCCGGCCTTGCCGTAGACGTAGTCGACTGCGTCGCGAACGGCCTTGAGGTCTTGAAGGTCTTCGTCGTCGATGCGGAACCCAACGGTTCGGTCGGCGAGTTCTTCTTCGAGCGCCTCGACCAATTCGATGAGGGCCAAAGAGTCGGCGTCAAGATCATCGGCGAAAGAGTCGCCCTCGTTGATCTGGGATGGTTCGATTTCGAGAATGTCGGCCAAACGATCGCGCACGAGGTCGAGGACCTCTTCACGCGTCATTGGGGACTGCTCCATGTGTGTCTCAGCGGGCACGTACGCCTCCATACATCAGCCAGAACGACGACGAAGTGTATCGGATACGCTCAGAAACCGATGAACATGCAGGTCAGAGGCCTAAGCCTCGGCAACATCCTGGGCCAACTGCCGAAGATTGCCCACAATGTCGAGTTCGACCATCTGCGCCGCAGTTGCGATTGCGTTGGCAATCGCAAACGACGAAGACGATCCGTGTGAGATTAGCGAGACCCCCCTGGTGCCCAGGAGAATCGCCGAACCCCTCGTCTCTGGATCGAGTTCATCAAAGAGCGGGTCAAGCAGTGGGTTCAACACGCCTGCTGTTGCTGCGGCTTCTGGAGTTGATACGAGTGCGGCCTTAACCGCATCGAGCGCTATTTTCACGCCGCCTTCGAGCGACTTGAGGATGACGTTGCCAGTGAAGCCGTCGGTGACGACGACATCGGCCGCGCCGTTCATCAGATCGCGCCCTTCGACGTTGCCAACATAAGTTGCGCCACATTGTTCTGCCCACTCAGTGGTCTCAAACAATTGGCAGGCAGCCTTGACGAGCGAGTTGCCCTTGCCAGCCTCTTCACCGATGGTCATTATGCCGACCCTTGGCGAGGCAACGCCGAAGCGTGTACGACAGTAGACAGTGCCCATTTGGGCGAATTGCACAAGCCACTCGGGTTGGCAGTCGGCATTCGCGCCACAGTCGAGCAGAGTTGTCGGAGTCGAGCCAAAAACGGGAAACGGCACTGCGATTGCTGGCCGGGAAAAGCCTCTAATTCGACCGAGCCGCAACAGCGATGCGGCCATGGCCGCTCCTGTGTTTCCAGCGCTAAGTACCGCGGCCGCGTTGCCATCTCTGACGGCTTCGGCGGCACGAACGATCGACGAGTCTTTCTTGCGCCGCACACTAGAGGCCGGCTCGTCGTTCATGCCAATGACTTCAGACGCCGCGATTACCGGCACACCAGATGTGTCGCCGATGATGTCGGGGTCGCCCACCAGGACGACGGGTACACCAAGTTCGTCACGCGCCCGAATTGCACCTTCCACAATCGTTTGTGGTGCGTTATCGCCGCCCATGGCGTCGACCGCGATCGGCAACTGAGTCGTCATTGACGGATTAGCTGACGTCGATCGCCTGACGACCGTTGTACCAACCACAGCTCACACACACCCGGTGTGGAAGCTTGGCGGAACCACAATGGTCACATAGTGCTCGGGCGGGAGCGGTGATCCGCCAAGACGAAGCACGGCGGCTTCGGGTCTTTGACTTGGAAGTTCGCTTTTTTGGGACGGCCATGAGATGGTCCTGCAGTCTCGAATGGCCAACACCTTGTTGGCCTTAGGGGTGGTCTCACTCGCAGCGATCCCACGCGGAACGTACAACCAGGCGGCTGGCACGAACGTCTTAGCATAGCGGGGCCGTGCCGTTGGCCAACGCTGGCCATGAATCGGCGTGGTTTCGTTCGTCACGTCAGCGCTACGTTTTCGCGCTGTGTCCGATTAGTTGTCGGTCTCGGCCTCAAGGTTCAGATCAGACAGCGCCGCCCACCGAGGGTCGGCCTTTGGGGTCGCTGGCTTTTGCTCGAATTCGTCGGCCGAGATGGCGGGATAGCGCTCTGGGTCTGGGCCTCGGCACTCATCGGAGCACAACGGAACCAATGGGAGCGCAGTCAAGACCGCATCATTGACCACCGGATAGAGGTCAACATGTTCACCATCGAAATCGACAATTTCAGAGTCTTCTGGTGCGCCATATTGGAAAATCTCGAAGATACTGATGGTCTCGGTTCCGCCAACCGGGTCGATGCAGCGGCGGCAATCGCCGGTCCAACCAAACGAGACTTCACCGGTGACTGTGACGCCGCGTTCGATCGACTCGATGACAAGCTCACCAACGACTGGAGCATCTGTCGTTCTGCTCGAAACGACGTTGAGCGGTTCCAACAACAGGTCGATCTCGATTGTGATGCGTTGTCCGAGCCGTTGGCGCAGGTCGCCAACATGAATCTCGACTGCCGTGCTCTTCTTCGCCACGTCTAGTCGACCTCGATATCAAACTCGTCCCATGCGGCCTCGGCTTCGCTGGCGGCGATGGGGTCGATCTCGGCCAACGGATCGGGACCGGCAGTTCCGAGAAGCTTCTCACGCCCCTGAGCAATGGTGCGGGCGGTGCGGTCGAGCACGATCTCGAAACTGGCGAGTTTCTGATCGCAATAGTCTTCGACTTGGCGCTGAAGATTGCGGGCGTCGTTCTTCGCCTCGCTGATGATTTGCCTTGCCCGGAGCTCAGATGCCTTCACGACCTCTTGGCGTTCGATCATTCGAGCGACCTGCGTCCGGCCCTGCTCAATGATCTCTTCGCGCTCCTGCCGCGCTTCTTGGAGGAAGTCTTCGCGCTCTTTTAGCAACCAACGGGCGCGTCGTAGCTCCTCGGGCAACTGCTCGCGAGCGGCTTCAAGAATGTCGAGTAGCTCGTCTCGATTGATCTTTACCGATGACGACATCGGGAGAGGCCGGCCCTGTTCTACAAGAGCGAGGGCCGAGTCGAGAAGTTCATCGACATCTGGAACTTGGTATTGGTGCGCGGTTTCGTCGGTCATGCGACTCTCTCCTCGATTGCTCGTGCGACAACGGCCGGGACCACGGCGCTGATATCTCCGCCCATTAGGGCGATTTGTCGCACATACGTACTCGACACGGATGCCGAAAGGTTGTTGGCGGGTAACAGCACGGTAGGCACGCCGGCGGTGATCCGATTCATGTGGGCCTGCTGCATTTCGGTATCAAGGTCGATTGCGCCCCTGACGCCCTTCAAGAGAACTTGTGCGCCGAGTGCGTTGGCCGCCGTGGTTACGAGTCCAGCGAAGAGCTCGACGGTTACGGTAGGCAAATGCGCAACGGCAGCACGAATCAACTCAACGCGTTGTTCGGGCAGGAAGAATCCTGATGGCTTCTCGGGGTTGTGCCCGACACCGATGATTACGGCGTCAAACATCAAGGTGGCGTCTTCGACAATGGCGATGTGGCCGTTGTGGATTGGGTCAAATGAGCCTGGGTACAGCGCTGTTGTCATCATCGTCCAGTCAGAAAGAAGCCGCGACGCGGCAACAAACTCCAGCTCCACCCAGTTGCCGATTATAGGGCAGTGCTGTCATACGCGTCGGAATCGTTCGGCTTCGCAAGGACTATGTGAGATCGACCATATTTCCGGCGCTTCAGTTCTACCCAGGTGTCGTCGAGCGGTATCGGCCGCTCTGCATGCCCGACAAAGAGGTCAGCAGAAATTGTGGAGAGGATTGTTGACCAGGGATCATCTGGATAGGGAGGGTCGCAAAACGCCACATCAGCTCGTCCGATAGTCGGCATCACCGACTCGACTGATGACGCCAGGATGGTGGCGCGACCGCTGAATCCGAACGTGTCAAGATTCTGCTGAATAACGCGCGTCGCATCGCGACCCCGTTCGACGAAGGTCACATGAGCTGCGCCGCGGCTAAGACATTCGAGGCCGAATGAGCCGCTACCGGCAAAAAAGTCGTGCACCACGAGGTCATCGAACCCCTCCTCGATGCCAATGATGCTCGAGAGCATGTTGAAGATGCCCTCTTTGGCCCGGTCGGTGATAGGCCGAGTCGCCTGGCCGTCTGGGGCGAGGATCCGCCTCCCTCTGGCAGTGCCAGCAACAATACGCATCGCCACAAGCTAGCTGAGAGCTTGGCCGCTAGTGTCGCGACGGTGATCATGCCTGACCTTGAAATCGTCTGCGTCGACTGTGGCGGTGCGTGTTTCCCCCTTGGCTGGTTCCCCGAGGACGGGCCCCTCGAACCTGGCACGGTGCTCCCCTATCGCTGTCGCGATTGCCTCGACCGTTGGGACATCGTGATCGGCGATGCCGACTCAGACGACTATTAGCACTCACGTCCTTGCACGAATATAAGGAGCAGCGTGCCAGTTGACAGCTCAGGCCTCCTGTTGCACCGGACGGCCCCCGACGGGAGCCTCGAAGTATTGATTGCCCATATGGGCGGGCCGTTCTGGGCGCGGAAAAACGAACACGCGTGGTCCATTCCCAAAGGGATCCACGACGAAGGAGAGAGTGACCATCTCGCCGTCGCCGAGCGAGAGTTCGCGGAGGAGATGGGCGTGCCGGCTCCAGCCGGACCAAGCGTCGATCTGGGATCCGTACGGTCAGGCAAGAAGCTGATCCGCGTGTTTGCTCGACAAGGAGACTTTGACGCGGTAGCGGCAGTCAGCAACACCTTTGAAATGGAGTGGCCGCGAGGATCTGGTGTCATGGCCAACTTCCCCGAGATGGACCGGGCAGAGTGGGTATCCATCTCGGCCGCCGAGACCCTGCTTGTCAAAGGGCAGCTCCCCTTTCTGGATCGACTTCGCGCGTCGCTGAGGAGGTAGCGAAACCCAGCCAGTGTCCGACAATCTGCTCGGCGAAATCCCCCGTCGATTGCTCGTAGATGGGTGCACCTCGCCGAATCGCCTCTTTCCGTAGCCGCTTCCGCTGCTTTCGCGCCGCTTTCACGGCCCGCCTTGAGCGTTTCTTCCCACCCGCCTGCTTCGGCTTGGACTCAAGTCGCTCAATGAGAATTGTGAGATCGTGATCTGCACCAAGGATTTGAGCTAATTCGTCAAGCTGCTCAACAAGCGGAGTCAGCACATCGGGTGCTGCGGCTTCGATCATTCGCGTTTCATACCAGAGTACTTTCACCGAACTACGCCATCGATGAAGACGATCGGTTGTCAGCTCGCGCCTTGCTGCACCAAACTCGCGTTTTCCTTTCTTGAATATGGCTCGAATCCCGACCGCAAGAATCTCGGGATCATCTGGCAGGTTCCACTGCACTACTCGGCCGCGGGCGAGGGTGAGCAGCTCCGAGCAGCGGCGAAGACGACTCTCGTCGATCAGCAATCGTTCCATCGTTCCCTGGACAACCTCGGTTTGCTTTGCGAGCACGACGTCGAGGTCCTTGCGCCGTTTTTTCTCACTGTCTGAACGGAGATCATCCACCGTCTTCAACGCTGCATGGGCATCGCGGAGCGGTGCGAGTTCACCGGCTGCCTCACGGACCAGTTGGTTGAACAAGAAATACTCATCGCCAAGCGGGACGCGCACCGACTTGGCAATCGCCCGCACCTGCTTGCACTTTTTCCTCACTTCGAAGACCGCGTCTTCGACAGACTCGTGGTTCGCTTGATCGACCCGATCAAGGCGCTTCAGAGCGACAGCCAACCGCCGGTCGGTGAGACGGCGGATTTCATCGGAAAGGGGTCGGTTCGGCTTCAGCCGGAGGGCCATATCATTACGTTCGACCACGGCGCAGTGGTGGACAAGGGGCCAAGGCCACGAATTTTGACGTCAAAGCAGAATCGGCCAACTCGCGGCATAGACCAATAGAAGAATGAGACCAGTCCGCCGATCGTGATTTCCACCGCGGCCAAGCAGCAGGGCGACGACGACTGCCGCGCCCAACGCCACCATCGAGCCGGTTATTGCGAGCCGTCCGTCAATCGTCGTCGGAAACAGCAGCGGGCCGATAGCGATCGAGAGCGTCGCGTCTACGAACGACGAGCCAAGGATGTCACCGATTGCTAGCCCAGTCTCGCCCCGCCGAAGGGCAGTGATATCGACGACGAGCTCAGGTAATGAGGTGCCGATGGAGGCCCCGAAATAGGCGATGATGAACGCTGGCATGCCCCAAAGCTCGGCTATCTCGGTGACCCCAGTGACGGCGAGGCTGGCTCCGACCGCGATTGCGACAACGGAACCAAGCAACCGCAGAATCAGCTGACCACGGTTGGAAGCCTTCTGCTGCAGAGTGAGTTGAGGCTCCATGCGGGTATAGCTATAGACGAGCCGGCTACCGGCGGCCCACGCAATAATCAGCACAACAGCATCGAAACGCCCGATCCGGTCGTCGGACAGGAGCACCGCAACGAGAAGGACGGCGAGCGCAGTCAACCAGGCGGTCGCCTGCAAACCTCGAAGCCGTCTCGAGCCAGGTTCACCCAGCGGAATTGCGTAACCGGCGAACGGCAGCAAACCAAGGACGAGCGTAAGCTGTGTTGCCGTCGAACCAATCGAGTCACCAACATTGACGTCACCGTTGTCGGTGTACGAAGCAACGATTGAGTTCGCGATCTCGGGTAGGTCAGTGCCGATGGCCAACAACGTCATGCCAATGAAGAACGGTGGCAGACGAGAACCCTTCGCAAGCTTCGTCGCGTCGGTAACAGCGCGGCTACTGGCAAGGAGCGTTATCGAGAACCCAGCGACGACGACGAATATCCAGAGCGCCGTTGTCATCGGACCTGGCTAGCTCGATCATGCTGACTCAGAAAAGAGAAAGGCTGCGGTGCCATGCCGCGGACGATACGGCACGGAACCAGCAGTGACCAGGGGACATGGTCACGTCAGGTTGCGGCTGTCCAGCGCAGCGTCGTGCCTGACCCGTCGTGGGCGCTCGTGATTGTGACCGTCCCACCAAGCTCGTGAGCCCTGGCGGCAAGGTTTGCGAGCCCGTTCCCACGCGGCGTTTCTGGGTCGAAGCCGACACCGTTGTCTACAACGTGAAGTTCAAGACCGGTCGGAACGCGGCGAACACTGACGCTCACTCGAGAGGCACTGGCGTGACGAACAACGTTGGATAGCGCCTCGGTAAGCGTCGGTAGCAAGTGGTCAAGTATCGGGCCGGCGACAATTCCCGCCGCGTCGTCTATGTCGAGTTCAGGCTCGAAGCCGAGTTGCGACGCCGCGTGCGACACGACTGCGCCGATCTGACTTTCTGGCGTCCCTGGCAACGGAGCCGTCAGATTGAAGATCGAGGCGCGAAGCTGAGCAATGGTCTGGTCGAGTTGATCGACTGTGTCCATAACGCGCTTCGCTGCTGCCTCATTTTTGATCAGGCGATGGACCGACTGCAGGCCCATGCCCGAAGCGAAGAGCTGCTGAATGACGAGGTCGTGGAGGTCGCGCGCTAATCGCTCTCGATCTTCGAGCCGGCCCTGGGTGCGTTCCTTGGCTCTCACGGCCTCATCCGCCGCAAGACGATCTGTTACGTCGCGCACGAGCGCGACGACCATTCGTCGTTGGTCTGGGCCTGGTGGCGGTGGCGGGTACTCCAGAATTATCTCAACCGGGATGTCGAACCCGTCCTTGCGTCGATGGACGGTCGTAACGACTTGTGATTCGACCTCGCCCCTCACCAAAGTCTCGAGAACCTCGCGGAATCCAGCCTCAGTGAACAACGGCTTGATGTGAAGCGGGGACATTTCGAGCAACTCGCTACGCGAATAGCCCAGTTGGTCGACCGCTCCCTGGTTTACGTACTCAAATCGAAGAGATTCAGCGTCAAACATGAAGACGCCATCATGAACTCGGTCGATCGCGTGGAGCACCGCGTAGTTATGGGCTTCTGAAGCCACCCGTTTGTGGATGTCGCGAATAGTCGCGACCACTCGCAGTCCCTGTCGAGTCGTGAGCGGGCTGAGAGAGACTTCGACTGGAAACTCCGTGCCATCTTTCCTAGTGGCCCATAGATCGAGGCCCGACCCCATCGCTCGGACGACGGGTTTCGCTCGATAGCGAGTCCGGTGGGCCGTATGTTTGGACCTGAAGCGCTCGGGAAGCAGCTTTTCAACCTCACGACCAAGGAGCTCGCCTCGGTCAAACCCGAAGAGCACCTCGATCTGGCGGTTGACAAGAAGCATCACACCATTCTGATCAGCGAGGATCATGCCGTCTGGCGACGACTCGACCATCGCCCAAGCTTCAGCATCGCCTAGACCGCTGAGAGGCCGTAACTCAGGGTCAGTGATATCAATCTCTTCCACGCACAATCTCCACTCGGGCGGCCACGGTACGTCCACTCTGGCTGATCCTGGCTCGAAACGCCAGCCTCTGGCGAGGGCACGCCCGCCACAGGCTCAATTCAAGGGGAATAGGAGCGCGCTGCTGCTGGTTGGTTGCACGACGGCCTATGGTCGACGCTTCCGCAGCAATAGGCGGACCTCGATCGAGCAAAGGAACGCCAAGGATGAGGCAGCCATGACCAAACGACGGACACAAAGGACGAGTCGGCGCTGGACCCGCATCGTGCCGCTTGTCGCGGCTGGATCGCTGGTCGCTGCAGCGTGCGGCGGAGGCGAGGCGGCAACGACGGAAGTCGCCGGTGGTGAAACATCATCGGTCTACGACCTTACGGCTACAACCGTCGACGGATCCCAACTCGAATTCGGCTCACTCGAAGGACAAGACGCGGTGCTCTGGTTTTGGGCGCCTTGGTGAACTACTTGTCGAGCAGAAGCCCCTGCGGTCGTAGAGGCACAACTGAAGTACGGCACTGACGTCGAGTTCATCGGAATGGCCGGAAGGGCCGACCAAGGCGACATCGAAGAGTTTATTTCGACGCTTGCGGTCGGCGCGTTCCCCCATACCGTCGATGACGACGGGACGATCTGGGAGCGCTTTGGGATTCGGTCCCAGCCTGCGTTCGTCTTCCTCAATGATGACGGGACGGCGACTTTGCACAATGGTGGGCTCGGTGCCGACGGTTTGGCCGACGCGATTGAGCAGCTCCAGAACAGCTAGTCCCAAACAACATTCAAACGACGTTGGCCCGGGTTTCGACCCGGGCCAACGTGTGTCAACCTTTGAGCAAGAACTCTCGATCGGCGTCGTCGAGGAACAACTCGAGTTCGGCGAGCAGCGCGCTGTTCTTCCGTAGCCCAGGGTCGTCATCGAGAATCTCGATTGCCGCCTTTCTGGCTGCGATAACCACGTTTCGATCGCGACGCAGCGACGCCAACTTGAGGTCGTTCTTCCCCTTCTGTCGCTCACCGAGAATGGTGCCCTCGCCTCGCAGTTCGAGGTCAACCTCGGCGAGTTCGAACCCATCGGTCGAGGCCACAAGCGCAGCAAGTCTGGCTTCACCATCAGGCGTTGTTGGCGCCCCGACGAGCCAGCATGTCGACGCGTGGGCGCCTCGGCCAACTCGACCACGAAGCTGATGCAGCTGAGCGATACCAAAGCGATCGGCATCCAAAATCACCATTACAGTCGCGTTTGGAACATCGACGCCGACCTCAATGACGGTGGTAGCCACGAGCACATCAAGCTCACCTTGACGGAACGCGTCCATCGTCTCGTCCTTTTCCTCGCTCGCCAGACGGCCGTGGAGCAATCCGAGACGAAGACCCTGAAGCTCGACGTGATGTAGTCGCTCGTGCGTCAGCTCTGCGGATGCAACTTCCATATTCTCTGACTCACCGATGAGCGGACACACGATAAACGCCTGGCGCCCCTCGGCGATCTGCTCCTTGATTTCGTCCCACATGAACTGACGGTCACTCGCTCCCTCATCGTTCTCGAGGGTGCCCGGGGCCTCGACCCAACGAGTCAAGATTGGCGTACGGCCCGGCGGGAGCTCGTCAAGAACAGAGACGTCGAGGTCGCCGTAGACGGTCATAGCTGCCGTTCTCGGAATCGGCGTTGCGGTCATCACAAGGACATCAGGCAGTTCGTCGCCGTACGACTTCTCACGCAGAGCCGCCCGTTGCTCGACACCAAATCGATGTTGTTCATCAATCACGACCACGCCGAGCGACGCGAACGTTACGGCGTCTTGAATCAGCGAGTGGGTTCCGACGATCAGGTCGATCTGCCCCAGGATGAGTTCGTTGAGAATACGCTTCCGATCAGCCGTTGCAACTCGGTTACTCAGAAGCTCGACCTTGAGCGGACGCTCGCCAAGCAGCGTGTTCGAATCAGGAACTTGGAGATCCTGGAGCAGTCGACGGATGCCGGCAAAGTGCTGCTCGGCCAGAACCTCGGTGGGTGCCATGAGCGCAGCCTGATGACCGCCGTCGACCGCAGCGAGCATCGAGGCGACAGCGACGAGCGTCTTGCCTGCACCCACATCGCCCTGGAGCAAGCGGTGCATCGGGATCGGCCGGGCCAGGTCGGATGCGATCTCGTCAATTGTTCTGACCTGCGCACCCGTGAGCGGAAACGGCAGTGCCTCACGAAACCGTTCGACAAGAGGACCGCCGACGTTGTGCGCGAGACCAACTTCAGTTGCCTCAATGGTCCGCTTTCTCATCACAAGCGCCAATTGCATACGAAATAGCTCTTCGAATACCAGCCGCTTCCGCGCCGCACTCACCTCACCCATCGTCGTCGGGTTGTGGATTCCTCCGAAGGCTGCGCCCCTATCGATGAAGTCGTGACGATCGAGCAACATCATCGGCAGCGGGTCGAGAAGGCCACGGCCCTTCGGCGGCAGACTGCGACGCAATGCTTCGTCAACTAACGCGGCGATGTCCCAAGTGTGTAGACCGCTCTTCTCCGACTGTGGGTAAACGGGGATGATCTTCCCGGTCCGATCCCCGACGAGATCGACGATGGGGCTGCTCATCTGCCGGTTGCCACGGAAGCTTGTGAGCTTGCCAAAGACCATCGCCTGGGCTCCCGGCTGTAGCTGCCGCTCTCGCCATGCCTGATTGAAGAACGTGAGAGAGAGCGTTGACTGGCCGTCGGTCACTATGCTCGTCACCATGGATCGATTGCCTTTGATGCGACGACCCGACGTCTTCACGACTGTGACAAAGATGCTTGCTTCTTCACCCTCGACCATGTCGTCAATCTTTGCTTCCTTCGTACGATCGAGGTAGCGGCGAGGGTAGTGAGTGAGGAGATCGAGCACATTGAAGATCTCGGACTTGTGCAGCCCTTTCTCCTTCTTTGGGCTCACCCCCTTGAGGCGACCGACCGGCAGGGCAGCAAGATCTCCAAGGGTCAAGGGCGCAGAAGTCATCGCCACGCAACTTACCCGAGCTTCGAGCGACCTCGTTGACCGGAGGCGCGAACACATGTCGGACTATTCAGCATCGGCCATCCGCCTTCAATTGGATCGCTACCTATTCAGCCTGGCGATCGGTACTATTCAGTAGGCAGATACTTGCGGTTTTCGCTAACTAATGACGCGAGGCATCGCCTACTGTCGTTCTCAACATGTTCCAGGAGGAGCCCCTGTGCAAGGCGTAGTGAAGTCTTATGATCCGATGAGCCGTGGTGGAGTTGTGCTGCGCGACGTCGATTTGTCTGAATACGATCTTGCCGCAGATGCTCTAGTCGGCTCGGTATTCCGCATGCTGCGTCCTGGGCAAAGGGTCGTGTTTGACCTCGACGACCATGGCCAAGCCACTGCGCTTCGCCTCGGTTCAGAGTCAGACATGGGGACGCCATCTTGGCTCAAGTCCAATTAGGCGAGGCAACCATTCGGAGGGCCTCGTCATTTACCTGAACCATCGACAACGAAGTCGGGAAGCTCAATGACAGACATCTTTCAAAAGCCAACAACCAACACGAAACTCCTTAGCTGGGTTTCGGATTGGGCTGAGATCTTCGAACCAGATCAGATCCACTGGTGTGATGGCAGCGAAGAAGAATACAACATCCTCGCCGCAGAGCTCGTTGAGTCAGGCACGTTCACGCGGCTGAACGACGAGCTTCGACCAAACAGTTATCTCGCCCTCTCCGATCCGGCCGACGTGGCTCGCGTCGAAGAACGCACATTCATCTGTGTCGACAACGAAGCCGACGTCGGCCCAACCAACAACTGGCGTGCGCCGGCAGATATGAAGCAAGAATTGCTCGGCCTCTACCAAGGTTCTATGCGCGGCCGCACGATGTACGTCGTGCCGTTCTCAATGGGGCCACTCGGGTCGCCAATAGCCCATATCGGTGTTCAGCTGACCGATTCGGCCTATGTCGCCGTTTCCATGCGCATCATGACCCGGATGGGCGCCGGTGCACTCGAGGTTCTCGGCGACAACGATTGGGTTCCCTGCCTTCACTCCGTCGGCCACCCGCTCGCTCCTGGTCAGGCCGATGTGCCATGGCCGTGTGACGGCGAAAACAAATACATCAGCCACTTCCCGCAGACCAAAGAAATCTGGTCATACGGTTCGGGCTACGGCGGCAACGCTCTGCTCGGCAAGAAGTGTTTTGCCCTCCGCATCGCGTCGACCATGGCTCGTGACAACGGGTGGCTCGCCGAGCACATGCTTATCATTAGCCTCACCGACCCAGAAGGAAACCGGAAATACGTGGCCGGAGCCTTCCCTTCGGCCTGCGGCAAGACCAACATGGCAATGCTCGTACCGAGCCTTCCTGGCTGGAAGGTCGAAACGATCGGCGACGACATCGCGTGGATGAAGTTTGGCGAAGACGGCCGCCTCTACGCAATCAACCCTGAAGCCGGGTTCTTCGGCGTCGCTCCCGGCACTTCAGACAAAACCAATCTCAACGCAATGAAGACGATGTGGGGCAACTCCATCTTCACCAACGTTGCGCTCTCCCCCGAGGGCGATGTCTGGTGGGAAGAGATGACCGACGAGAAGCCGGCCAACCTCACCGATTGGAAGGGCAAACCTTGGACCCCAGAGTCGAAGACGAAAGCGGCGCACCCGAATGCCCGTTTCACTGCACCTGCGAGCCAATGCCCATCAGCCGCTGAAGAGTGGGAAGATCCAAAGGGTGTCCCCATCTCAGCGATCCTCTTTGGTGGTCGTCGAGCCTCAAACGTTCCCCTTGTCACTGAAGCGAAAGACTGGGAGCACGGCGTGTTTCTTGGCTCCGCAATGAGCTCCGAGAAGACTGCGGCTGCGGCAGGCAAGGTTGGCGAGGTTCGGTTCGATCCATTCGCCATGCTGCCGTTCTGCGGCTACAACATGGCCGACTACTTCCAGCACTGGCTCGATATCGGCGACAATGCTGACGAGTCGAAGCTGCCGAAGCTCTTCTGGGTCAACTGGTTCCGTCGCGACGAGGACGGCAGCTTCATGTGGCCGGGCTTTGGCGACAACTCCCGAGTCCTCAAGTGGATCATGGAGCGGGTTGAGGGTGGCGGCGACGCAGTCGATACTCCAATCGGCAAGGTTCCGGCGCCGGGGGCAATTGACATCACCGGCATTGAAGACGATGTCAGCGACGAGACGATGGCCAAGCTGCTCGAAGTTCACCCTGAGCTTTGGGATCAGGAAGTTGCTCTCATTCGAGCCCACTACGCCACGTTCGGCGACCGTCTACCTCGCCGCCTCAGCGCCCAACTCGACGCACTCGAAGCACGCTTAAAAGCGGCGCTGTAGTCCAGAGCACGCGACGCGGAGCGGGTGGTTCGCCACCCGCTCTTTTCGCGCTCCCTTTCAGGTCTAGGAGACCACGGCTTCGGCGAGCGTCAGAGCCCGTAGCCCTAGGCCTGCGATGAACAGACCTCCAAGTCCGTAGAGCAAGTACTTCTGATGCTCAAGCTGTTGGCGATAGCTGTAGATGATGCCAACTGCGGCCAACGCAACAAATCCGTAGAAGAGATGGAAACGATCAGGCTCCAGATCGTTGACATTCATCAGAATTACTCCGAGGAGTACCTGCACAAAGACCGCCAGGTACGCCACCGTGATCGCCCACAACAGCTCGCGCCGCCGCAACGCCACCAGCCAGTGGGCGGCAAGGGCCCACGCGCCGGCGAAGACATTGAGTCCTATGTCGACCCAAGCGAAGGTGATGTGCACGTCACGAAAGCTCACCCCAGCAGAGTAGCGGCCGAAGGCGTATGGCCGATCCGTCGACGCACCTAGACTCGCCGCATGCAGCACCGAAGCTTCTACGTCGAGTCGCTCCACCTCACCGGTCGGCCCGTGCCGACGCAAGGTGGCGACCTCGTGGTCGTAAGGCGGCCAGAGTCTGAGCTCGATTGGGAACTGATTCTCCGGTCGCCAGAGCGCTACCAAATCGACAAGAGCCCATACGATCTCGACATTGTCTGTCCGGATGGTGAGTTTTCGGGGCCAGCGATTCTGGTTCGCAGCGACGGGCTTTCACACGTCTTCCGTGGGGTGGGGAACCTCGAAGGCTTCCACGACGGATTCTTCGACTTCACCGACATCCTCTAGGGCATCAGAACGGTGCGCTGGTACCTGACACCAATAAGATGCGCCGGGCGGCAACTCCAGATGCGAGTCGCCTAGCTGCCTGAGCCGACGGCGGCCCCGAGTTCGGCTGACTCCGCCGCATGCTCGCCCGCAGCCCATCCTGCTCGGTCAAACTCTCGGTGCCTTCTCGTCTTGGCGAGCTTGAACAGCTCATCGACCTTGTTCGCAATCGCCTCTTCGCGAGCAACAAAAACCGGCAGCAACGAACCGCCACTGGCACGTACTCGTTGATCGCGCTCATGAACGTTGACTTCCTTCAGCCGCAAACCGACACGGTTCGCATACGCACGCAAGAACGACGACCGGAACCCCCGGCTTCGAGACTTCGTCCCGGGAGGGGCCGCTTTGGCGTATCGCTGCATGGCACTCTGCACCTGAACAAGCAACGAGGTGAACAACACTTCAGTTGCCGCGAGGTCGGAGTCAAACCCAATCACCGATGACATGGCATAGTCAGGGTGATACACCGCTGAGCATCCGCAGGCATCGGCCACGACCTGCAGCAAAAAGCCCTTCGGGCCTGAATATGGGTCGTCGACTGGGAACCGCACATGACTTGGGTCGGAGCGATTAGCGGCGGCACCCCACACTGTGGCCTCGTCCAAGGAGTGCTGGGCCATGAGCGTCTGGGCCTTCGCCGTGAACGCCTCGGCTTCGGCCTCAAACGTCGTGGACTCGGCCAGAGCGAGCAGGCTCCGGATCTTCTCGAGCATCGGGTTGCTTGACGGCTCACGGTCCGCAAGGCGCTGAGCAGTTCCAGACCTGGGCGTTGCGGCGCCCGGGGCTAGTAGCAACGGCTGCAGAACGCCGACGCGGCCGACCGCCACGATTGCTTTCAGCGACACTTCGACGACATCGAGCCAGGACGATCGTTCGAGTTCGCGTGTGGCCGTCATCCACTGAACCATGCGGACGTCGGGCAGATCAAGCGATTCGACGTGGTCTTGCCATGACTGGCCGATGTCTGCTGACGGCGTCGTTCGATATTGGCTGGCGACGGCCGCCTTGATCACGGCCGCGTCGAGAGAAGAACCCTTGCGGCTGACTTCTCGGATGATCTCGCGTGGAAGCCAGCCACGTTCCCAGACTGACTGCAGCCCAGAAGCAAGGCGCTGCTCAATTGCTGCTTCGACCTCGTCGGCCGCCGCCTCGAAGACTAAGAAGTCGATCATTTGCTCGGCGAATTCGGGTTCAAACTGTTTTGGCGACCAATAGCTGGCGATTACCGAGTCAATCGCGCTCGCTACGAGGTCGTTCATGGTTGGTGCCGCGCCGTTGGTGTGGTTTTTCATCTAACTCAACATACCGATGGGGTGTGACACAGCCGCTCGCTTCGCTCGCTACACACCTTTTTCGCAGGACGAAAAACGTGGCCAACGGGCTCGAAAATGCTTGCTTCGCTCGCTACGCACTTTTTTCGCAGGACGAAAAACGTGGCCTATAGGCCCGGAAGTACATCGACCGAGATGGGCCCGCCGGTGCCGCGAACGCCAGGCAGGGCAAAGCTTTCAGTCCCGAAAACATGGCGAAACACCTCATCGGGCATCTTGAGGAAGAAGCTGTCTGGCCCGACCTGACTGCGATGCGCAGCGATAGCCAGCTTCTTCTCGGCCGCAACCTCGCTCACGTCAATGTTGTAACTGATGTCTTCTTCCAACATGCCGAAGTCGGGATCAGCCTCGAAGTCGGGACCTTCCTCATCTTCGAAGAGTCCGAGCACCTTCGCCTGCGACATCATCTCGAGAGCACGCGTGCGATTGATCGTCGACTCGTAAACGTTGTCGATGCCACATACCTTCGCAGCCGCCAACCCAACACGGTGAACCTGGATGTGATCGGGGTGGCCGTAACCGCCGTTGTCGTCGTAGATCGTAAGAATGTCAGCATCGACCTCGGTCAGAATCTTGGCCAGGCGGGCGACGGCCTCGTCGTGATCAGCCTGCCAGAAGCAAGTCGGGTCGTCATTCGTAGGCTCGCCGATCATGCCCGAATCTTGGTAGCCGAGCCAGATCGGAGGCTCGGTGCCGAGAATCTCGCATGCCGATGCCAGCTCGACCATTCGTCGCTCCCAGAGCTGTTCGCCGTCGCTTAGCACACCCTCTTGGGGTTCTCCATGCTCGCCTCTGGTTGCACAGACAAGCACTACCCGATGGCCAGCACGCGACGCCTTGAGCATGATGCCGCCGGTGGCAATGGCTTCGTCATCAGGGTGCGCGTGGAAACAAACGAGTGTTGACATCGGGTCAGGCTATGCCGACTGTTCTGGCGTAACACAGGGGTCTGACCCCAGTGCTACGCCCTGGTTCTACGCAACGGCCCCCGTGGCACGGAGCGCAGCGGAGTCGAGACCGAACTCTGAGAGAATTTCATCGGTGTGCTGACCAGCGTGGGCCGGCGGCCCTGCGATAGCCGGCTCAGTCCGACTAAAGCGCGGCGCGGGACCAGCCTGTGTGAGCCCGAACTCGTGCTTAAACGTTCCTCGTTCAACATTGTGCGGGTGCTCGGTTGCTTCCTCCATCGAGAGCACCGGGGCGAAACACACATCGCTGTGCTCCATAAGTTCGCACCACTCGGCCCGTGTCTTAGTGATAAAGAGTTCGCTGACACGTTCTTTCATCGCCGGCCATTGCGCCCGATCCATTTGGCGCGGCAGTTCTTCTTGTGCGCCGAGTCCGCTCAGTCGCAACAGCTCTGCGTAGAACTGTGGCTCAATCGATCCGATGGAGATGAACTTGTTGTCGGCACACTCGTATACGTCGTAGAAGTGGGCGCCACTGTCAAGCATGTTGGTGCCCCGCTCGGGTTGCCACATTCCCATGGCTTTCAAGCCCCAGAACATGTTCATTAGGGCCGCGGCCCCATCCACCATGGCCGCGTCGACGACCTGGCCCTTGCCCGATCCTTTGGCTTCGAGCACGCCACATACGATGCCGAACGCTAGGAGCATTCCACCGCCACCGAAGTCGCCAACGAGGTTGAGGGGTACGGCTGGCTTCTCGCCGGCGCGTCCGATCGGCTCGAGTGCTCCGGCTAGAGCGATGTAGTTAATGTCGTGACCCGCCGCAGAAGCGTACGGGCCGTCTTGGCCCCAGCCCGTCATTCGGCCGTAGACAATCGCGGGGTTTCGCTCCAGGCAGACATCGGGCCCTAGACCGAGGCGCTCCGTGACACCAGGTCGGAATCCCTCCATGATGACGTCGGCTTTCTCAACAAGTTTCAAAACTGTCTCGACGCCATTCGGGTTCTTCAGATCGATGCCGATCGAACGACGTCCTCGAGCCAGCACGTCGGGTGGTGGCGTGTCGGGGTTTGACGCAGACACGTTGCCTGCCCGGTCAATACGGATGACATTGGCACCCATATCGCTCAGCATCATCGCGCAGAACGGCCCAGGGCCGATTCCTGCGAGTTCGAGAACGGTTACACCTTGAAGAGGACCCATTTGCCTCACGGTAGATCGAGTTAGGCGCTGGCAACAAAGCCAGAAACCTCCGAGATCAATCGGTCCCAGAAGTTGGGCGGCATGTCGTGGCCCAATCCTTCGATCTCGACGTAGCGGGCGCCAGGCACCACGTCGGCCGTCCGTCGGCCGCCACTTGGGTCGAGGAGCGTGTCGACGGAGCCATGGAGAACAAGGAAAGGCAGATCGACGTTGGCGAGCCCCTCTTCACGGTCGCCGCTGGCCCGAACCGCCTTGTACTGGCGGCCAGTCCCGGCTGGATCGATGCCATAGTCGAAGAGCAATTCGGCCTTTCGCCGATTCCAGGTTGGGTCATCGATTGTCGTTGACGACCAGATCTTCTCGGTCCTCAGCCTGACCTCGAGCCAGCCATCGCGGTCAGACGGAGGCACCTCCAGCAACGCCGCGAGCGCTTGACCAGATGGCGCACCAAACTTCGGATTACCAGTCGACGACATCAGCGAGGTAACCGTGCGCAGCCTGCTTGGCGCCTCGATTGCAAGAGTCTGCACGATCATGCCGCCCATCGATTGACCAAGCACGTGAGCCGTTTCCCACCCGACAGCGTCGAGGACCGTAACGGCGTCAGCGGCCATGTCGGACAGGTTGTATTTGACGCCGTCCAGGCGCGATGAGCGACCAAGATCGCGGTTGTCAAAGCGAACCACTTGAAATCCCGCCCCAATAAATCCGGCGACAAGGCCGTCCTCGTACGACACCATTGGGGAGCCAAGTCCGTTGACGAGCAGGAGCGGCGTTCCCTCGCTCCCCCATTGCTCCCACGCGATCCTGACATCACCGTTATGAGCCCAGCCTGGGGTCTTTGGGATGTCGTTCGTTTCGCTAGGTGCAGAGGCGTCCATCGGGACAGTCTGGTCGCGTCTCCCAAGTGGCGCCACTTGACCAGGCCGCCTCACTACTATGGCCCAGTGCGAGAGTCGAGCTACTGATGAGCGTCCACCCACATGCTGGGGAGATCACGCTCGTTCGACGCGTCGGGTCTGCGCTGTCAGCCCCGGAGCTGCACGATCTGCTCCGTCTCCGAGTCGACGTCTTTGTTGTCGAGCAGGAGTGCCCGTACTCCGAAGTTGACGGGTTGGATCTGTTGGAGTCGACCGAGCACGTGTGGTTTGCCGACCTAAACGGGCCAGCGGCATACATTCGGGTCCTCGCTGACCCAGATGGCTGGCGCATCGGGCGAGTTGTCACTCGGCCTGACCGCCGCGGCGAGCGCCTCGCTGGTCGTCTACTGGACGACATCCTGACCCGTATCGAAGGCAGTCCTTCGCAGCTGGAGGCACAGAGCTATCTGGTTGATTTCTATAGCAGCTTCGGCTTCACGTCCTCGGGACCGGAATACATCGAAGACGGCATTCCACACATCCCAATGCGACGAGAAGCGACACATTCATGACGCCAGACCTGTTCTTTGAAGGCATCACTGCGATCTTCTATCTCTCGTCGCTGACCCTTCTACTACCCGGCCTGGCCGCGACGCTCATTGCCAGAACCGAGTCGTCTGCGGCCGCAGTCGGCTTTGTCCTTGCCGCGATTCTTGTGTCGTGGTTCCGCTTCTCGGGAAACTTGGCCGAGCCGCATTCACGGGTGCTCGCGGCGGCGATGGTTGTTTCGATCATCGGCCTGGTTATCCCACTCGTCCGACGGGTGAACCTGATCACCGGCGCAGCCGGTGCCGTTTGCGGCGGCGTGGCGGCATTGTCATGGTGGCCCGCATTGAGCACCCATGCCGGGCCTGTGTTTACTGAGTTGCCAACCAACGCTGCCAGAGGACTTGCCGAACTCACCATCTATATGGTCGGTATCTTCATGCCACTAATTCTGGGCGCAAGTGCCCTCGCAATCACGCCGAAAGCTACGACATTGCCGTTCCGACCGCTCATGTTGTTCAGCGGTGCCACCGTTCTCGGCGTGTTCACCTTGCTGCTCTTCTCGGGGACGATGCCAGACCTCGCCACATGGCTCGGCGAACGCACCATGGACACGCTCGGCGCCCGCTAGAAACCGTAGATAGAAGTGATTACTGGTTAGCCGCTTCGGCTAGTCGATCGGCTTCAACCACGTCGAATTCGAGGTATTCCTCGCCGGTATCGACCCAGTCTTCGAACTGGGTGACGTTCATCTCGTCAAAACGCTTTCGGAGCCATCCGTCGTTGGCATCAAGAAGGCCGAGCTTCTTGCAGTTCGGCACGATCTTTGCGAACAGCAGCTGCTGGAACGGGTCTTGGTTCTTGTCTTCCATCCAGAAGGTCTTGATTGCTTCCTTCGAGTCGACGCCCATTTTCTCCCAGACCTCTTGGCGCAAGAAACGATCTCGCATGCGAAGCGCGGCCTCGTACGCAAACTCTTGACGCTCGAAGAGCTCTTTCTCACTTAGCTCCGCGTAGTACTCCTGAAGGCTCAGCACACCAAATGCCACATGCCTGGCTTCGTCGGAGATGACGTAGCGCAGTAGTCGCTTCAGCAGCGGGTCTTGCGTCATGTTCATAGCGTGACCAAAGGCGGCAAGGGCGAGGCCTTCGACCATGACCTGCATCCCCAAGTAGGTCATGTCCCAGCGATGGTCGGCGATGATGTCGTCGAGAAGCGACGACAAGTGGTAGTTGACCGGGTAGAAGTGGCCTTCGCGGGTGTCGAGATACTTGGCAAAGACCTCAACGTGGCGTGCTTCGTCCATCACCTGGGTTGCGGCGTAGTACTTCGCATCGATCCACGGCACTGTTTCGACGATCTTGGCCGTGCAGATCAGGGCACCCTGCTCGCCGTGCATGAATTGGCTCAGCGACCAGTTGTTGGTCTCGGCCTCGAGCTCCATCCACTCTTTTTCGCCCCATTTGGCGAACGACGTGCCCTCGACCTCGATGCCAAGGAGACGGAGCGTCTCTGCATTCGGGATTTCGGCTTCAGCCATCGCCTTCTCTTGGTCGAACTCAATCGTCCAATCGAGATCGGTCTCGCCGTTCCACTGAGCGCCCTTTGCCTTCTCGTACAGCTTGCTCAGACCTGGTCGAGCGCCCTTTTCGTAGTCCCATGTGAAGATGGACTCTGCGTTGCTCTTGACGTGGTGAACGAGCGCATCAACGTCAGTGTTGCTCAGTTCAAGGATGTCATCGAGAGGCTCTTCAACTGCGGTCATGGGACTCCTTAAGGGACAGCAAGATCATGCAACCATACGCCGTAAGATTTACGGTGTAAAGGCCATGTGTGGCTATCGGCACGTTTCGAGCGCCCTTGAGACCATGTGACTGCGGCCAAACTGGTGGTGCGTCTTGGGCTCGCACCCCTGCCACGTAGGATGTGGCGATGTCTGCGTACCATCTGGCTCAGTTCAACATCGCAAAGGCCAAAGGACCAACCGATGGTCCGGTCATGGCCGAGTTCATGTCCAGCCTCGAGCGAATCAATGAGTTGGCCGAGAGCTCGCCTGGTTTTGTCTGGCGGTTTCAGACCGAAGACGGCGACGCGACCTCAGTCCGGGCCTTCGACGACCCCGATCTTCTACTCAACCTCAGTACGTGGGAGTCAGTCGACACGTTCAAGGCCTACGTCTATAAGTCCGACCATGCTTCGTTTCTACCGAGACGCCGTGAGTGGTTTGAGCCGGTGGCAGACCTTCCAGTGATGGTGATGTGGTGGGTGCCATCCGGGGCGAAACCGACGACAGACGAATGCATCGCCAAGCTCACCCACCTCCACGAACACGGGCCAACCGAAGCCGCGTTCACCTTTCGCTCCGCCTTTCCGCCGCCAGCCGACTAGCACCCGAGCCGCCTAGCTCGGTGTATGAAACGCGGGATCGTGAACCGAGGCGTCGGCGTCGCTCATCATCGGCGAATACAGCTCATCGAATGTGGCGAAGATGGCATCGAGCGGCAGATCTTGATATACGCCTCGATCGTTGACGTACTCCATATGACGGTTGCCCGACTCATCGCACGCATGCATCACCGCATCGTGTTCGCCATCGAACGTCAGCACCTTCGTACCAAATCGTTCGCACATTGATTTGTTGAATGCCGATGACGCCTTCAGCCACTTTCCATCGACGAATAGCACGCTGTAGCCATGCCAGGCGAAGAGCGATGTGCCCATCGATGCTTGGAGCTTCTCGGATTGAAGGTGGTTCTGCACGTCGGCGAACCCAAGCCGGGCCGGGATTCCGAGCGAGCGGGCCGCCGCCGTGAGCAGAATCGACTTGGGAATACACCAACTCTGAGAGCCAGCGAGAATAGCGCTTGCCTTGTAATCGTCTTCGTTGCGAGCGAGGCCGTACGGGTCATAGCGGAAGCCGTCACGCACTGCTTCGAAGAGCGCGATCGCCTTGTCCTTCTCGGTCTCGTGGCCAACGGTCGCATCGATAGCGAAGGCCACGACGCTCGACTCGCGAGAGTCAAGGAAAAACGTGGTGCCGAGGTCGGCCTCGTTCGGCGGTGCTTGCAGCGCGACGGTGTCCATAACGCCAAACGCTAGACCAACTGCCTCACCGCGAGCCATACGCGGGTTACGACCCTTTTCTGGGACGTAACCCGCGTACGGTTCGCGTTGGGGGCTGAGCTACGCCGAGAGAATCACGAGGAACTGGCCACCGCCTGGCTCGATCAAGATAGTGCAGTCGAGCGTCGGCTCGAGCCGCGATATCCGATCAATCAGCCACACGCCAGCAGCCTCAGCGTCAGCGTGCGACAGACACCGCCCCATCGCCTCGCGCCCACCTTTACGCTCCAGACGTTCCACGCTGCCAATGATGGCCGCCGGGTCGGCAACGAAGAACCGCTCGGGCCACTCAATGACGGGAGCAACGGCGCCCTTTCCGGTGTTGCACATCCGATGTGCGAGTCGTTCCTGCACTGGACCAGCGGCCCGCTGCTTCGATTTCGATTTCGCCTTCGACTTCGTGATGCGGCTGTCGACACTCGGGCCAAGATCGTCATTTACTGAGCGGTCGGCATCGACTGTCTCGTCGCAGAGCCAGCACCGCCAGCCGTCACGCTCGCCGATCTCTTCAATGCCTCGCGGACCAGCGTTTGGAGTTCCCTTGGAGCGTGCCATTCCCAAACTGTAGAACTGATCAGGGTAAACACCCCAGTAGCGGGGTGTTTACCCTGATCAGTTCGCAGCGGGGCGGGTGGAAGGGCTACCGTTCACGGTCGTGCGCAGCCCTAAAGACTTCTTCAAACCACTCGCCGTCGGTGCCCCTGCACCAGTACGCGAAGTGCCATTCAAGCCATCGCGGATGATCCACTTCTTTCCGCCGTCAAACGCCAAGATGGTGTCGAAGGTGCCAGCTATCGCACCAACGGTCGACATCTTGTTGGGCAACCTCGAAGACGGCGTACCGGCCACGGACAAAGAGGCCGCTCGAGCCGGCATGATCGAGGTGGCCAAGACCGTCGACATGGGCGATACCCAGCTCTGGACACGGATCAACTCGCTCGATTCGCCGTGGGGACTCGACGACATCTACAGCATCGTCACCGAAGTAGGCGACAAGATCGACGTCATCATGGTGCCGAAGGTAGAAGGCCCAGAAGACATCCACTACATGGACCGTCTCCTGGCTCAGCTCGAAGCCAAGGCCGGACTCAAGCAGCCAATCCTGATCCACGCCATTCTCGAAACCGCTCGCGGCGTGGCGAATGTCGAAGAGATCTGCGGGGCATCACCCCGTATGCAAGGTCTCTCGCTTGGACCAGCTGACCTAGCCGCAAACCGTCGTATGAAGACCACCCGCGTCGGTGGTGGCCATCCCGGCTACCTCGTTCGCCAAGACCCAATCGATGGCGACATCAACAGCGACCGCACCACGTACCAGCAAGATCTCTGGCACTACACGATCGCCCGCATGGTCGATGCCTGCGTTACGCATGGCATCCTGCCGTTCTACGGACCGTTCGGAGACATCAAAGACGTCGTTGCCTGCGAAGACCAGTTTCGCAATGCGTACCTGCTTGGTTGCGTCGGTGCGTGGTCGCTCCACCCCGTCCAGATCGACATCGCCAAACGAGTGTTCTCGCCCGATCCAGCCGACGTTGCCCACGCCACTCGTGTCATCGAGGCCATGGGCGACGGCACCGGGGCTCTCATGCTCGACGGCAAAATGGAAGACGATGCGTCGGTCAAGCAGTGTCACGTGATCGTTGAGCTTGCGAAGGATCTCGCATCACGAGACCCCGAACTCGCTGCGCTCTACGGCTTCTAGTCGCCGGTTCATATCGGCACGGCCACCGGCCGCTCCTGCACGCCCGCACTCTTACGAGAAGGTTCATCATGAAGGTCCGCCGCTCTGCCCTCTATATGCCCGCCGCCAACGAGCGGGCTCTGGAAAAGGCCAAGTCGCTCCCAACCGACGCACTCATATTCGATCTCGAAGACGCGGTGGCGCCAGATGCCAAAGAGTCCGCTAGGGCCAATGCCGTGGCTGCGGCTGGTTCCGGCGAATACGGTCACCGCGAGGTGACCATTCGGTCGAACGGGCTCGACACTCCATGGGGCGAAGAGGACCTCAAGGCAATCGCGACCTCGGGGGCCACAAGCGTGGTCATGCCGAAGGTTGGGTCGGTTGCGTATCTCGATGAGATCTCCGCAATCCTCGACGCGGCCGGGGCTCCGTCGGAGCTGACTATCTGGGCGATGATCGAGACCCCAACCGCCATCCTCGACGCACGGGCCATCTGTGCTCACCCACGAGTAGAGGTTCTCGTGATGGGAACCAACGACTTGTATCGCGAGCTTCACGCTCAAATGGTGCCGAGCCGCCACCCAGTCCTCCCACATCTCGCAACTGCGGTTCTGGCGGCGCGTGAAGCTGGCAAAATGATCCTCGACGGGGTCTATAACAATGTGCGTGATCCCGAAGGCTTCGAGGTTGAAGCGCTGCAGGGGTTCGAGATGGGCTTCGACGGCAAGACCCTCGTGCATCCGACACAGATCGAGCCGACCAACTCGATATGGGCACCGTCGGACGACGAGATCGAGCACGCTCAGCGTGTCATCGAGGCCTTCGATGCTGCTCAAGCCGAGGGCAAAGGGGTGGCTACCGTCGACGGCAAGATGATCGAGAACCTCCACGTCGACAACGCCAAGCGTGCGCTCGCCACCGCCGCCGCCATCGCCGCTCTCTCCTAGCTTCCGACCCAATCGCCCCAAAACGAACACTTTGGTGTCTGACACCCAAGTGTTCGTTTTTGTGGGGGGCGCGGGGGAAGCTAGGTTTTGGCGATGCGGATCTCGGTGTCAGTTGGAAGTGCGTATTACAACGGCGACAACTGGCAGGAGCTCGTCAGCTTCGTCCAGGCCGCCGACCGGCTCAGACTCGACAGCGTCTGGTCGGCTGAAGCGTGGGGCATGGACGCAGTTTCGTCCCTCGGCTACCTCGCGGCCAAGACCGAGAACATCAGACTTGGCGCCGGGATCATGCAGATCAGTGCCCGAACTCCAGCAATGACGGCGATGACCGCGCTTGCACTCGACCGCCTGTCCGATGGTCGATTCAACCTTGGGCTCGGCGTGAGCGGTCCTCAGGTCGTCGAGGGTCTCCACGGCGTGCCATTCGCTAAGCCGTTGAGTCGCCTCCGTGAATACATCGAGATCGTACGGATGGCAATAAACGGCGAACGCATTATTTACAACGGCGACCACTACGAACTGCCAAGGCCTGGCGGCGAGGGCAAGGCGCTCAAGGTCTCCACTCCTCCGAACCCAGACCTACCGATCTATCTCGCCACACTCGGCCCGAAATCGCTCGAGCTGACGGGCGAGCTTGCGAACGGCTGGCTCGGCACATCGTTCATTCCCGAACATGGCGACATCTTCCTCGATCAGATAGCAAAAGGCGCAGCCAAGGCGGGGCGAACGCTAGCTGACATCGACATCCACATCAACGCACAACTTGCGGTGTCCGACGACGTCGATATGCTCCTTGACCGGGCCAGGGGCGGAATGGCCTTCACCCTTGGCGCAATGGGCTCTTCGAAGACCAACTTCTACAACGCCGCATACTCACGTGCTGGCTACGAAGACATCGCCAAGGAAGTCCAGCGCCTCTGGGTCGACGGCGACAAAGCGGCCGCTACAGCAGCGGTGCCAGACGAGCTTCTTCTGTCGACCTACCTCATCGGAACCGAAGACATGGTCAGGGCCAGGGTGCGGGCATACGCCGACGCTGGCGTGAACGTGCTTCGCATCGCGGCCCAGGGCAAGACAGCGGCCGAGCAGATCGAGCACCTAGAGATGGCTACCGACCTGATCCGGTCGGCCACAGACAACGACTAGCGATTCGCTCGAGGTGCCGGCAGCACGAAGGCGACAAGCACCGTGCATGCCATTACGAGAATCATTTCGGTCAGTCCAAGCGTTGGCAAAACGTCGGTTCCCCGACTGTCGATGACTTGGCCCATAAGCCACGGGATAGATGCTGCCCCAAGCCCAGCGGCGGCGAGGAACACCGACATCGACTGGCCGGTGAGATGTACTCGCCGCTCGGCGAAGAGCAGCATGGTCGGAAACTGTGGCGCGACACCTGCACCGACGAGGGCGACCCCAACGAAAACGAGCGGCCCGGAGTGATTGGCAAGAAGCAACATCGCGGCCCCGGCCGCTGCGATCGACACCGAGGTAAACAGCACGTGTGCTGGCTTCACCCGGTGGCCAATAACGGCGACGAGTAGACGACAGAGCGTAAACGCTCCCCAGAAACCAGCAGTAACGACAGCGGCGTTGGAACCGGTGTCTTCGGCGTATGTGAACACCCAGCCCCCGAACCCAACCTCGGCGCCCACGTACACGAAGAAGAAAAGTGCGACGACAGCTAATTGCACGACCGTCGGCACCGACCCCTTGGCCCCCGCGTCGCCAGTTGTCGCCGAGGGCGCTACGGGGCCAAAGAACACCGAGAGACCAACAATTGCGCCGAGCACAACCACTGGGATAAAGCCGACGGTCAGACCGCCAGTAGATGAGACCGACCAATCGACGAGAACCGGCGCGGCGAACGCCCCAAACCCGAACATGAGATGCAATATGTTCATGTTTCGGGTGACGCCAACACCACCGTGCCAAAGGAGCAGCGCGTTCCCGCCCACATCGATGGCGGAGCCCATAATGCCGAGCGTGAACGCAACTACGACGAGCAAGAACACAGTGGAGGGAAATGAGACGGCCAGGCACGCCAGCCCGAATCCCGTGACCCCGAATCCGAAGAGACGATGCCCAAGGCCCTTGTCGTAGAGCCTGCCCACAACAAGTGCTCCGCAGAAGCCGCCAGCAGAGAGCGCGGGAAACAGAATCGCGATCTCGCCGTTGCTGGCACCGGTTGTTTCTCGAAGCGTCGGGAGAGCTGGTCCGAGGATGCTGAACCCAAACCCGAGAATAATGTACGAGAGGAAGTAGAAGGGTATGGGGCCAGCCCGCCACGGTCCGCTCCGGGACAAGACCGGTGCCCCAGCTACAGCCGTGACACTCCGTCAGCTATTGCTGCGTGGTACACCGCTTCTGCGACCTTCATTGGCACCGTCTTGTCAAACACCGACGGAACAACCCACTCCGCGCAGAGCTCTTCGTCGGTGACGGCAGCCGCAATTGC
Organism: Acidimicrobiales bacterium; assembly: GCA_037968895.1. Taxonomy (GTDB): domain Bacteria; phylum Actinomycetota; class Acidimicrobiia; order Acidimicrobiales; family SZUA-35; genus JBBKWJ01. The sequence goes on along the minus strand of JBBKWJ010000048.1, from coordinate 5,812 downwards.
CGCTGCCGCTGCCACTTTCATTCCTTCGGTGATATCGCTCGCCCGAGCGTCGAGGGCACCTCGGAAAATGCCGGGAAAGGCCAACACGTTGTTGATCTGATTTGGGTAGTCGCTGCGGCCAGTCGCCATGACGGCGACCAGGCCTTCGACCTGCTCAGGCAAGATCTCTGGATCGGGATTTGCCATCGCGAACACAATGGCGTCCGAGTTCATTGACGCGACATCGTCTCGACTCAAGATTCCGGGTCCCGATACGCCGATGAACACATCGGCCCCCGCAATAACGTCGGTCAGTGACCCTTGACGATGCTCACGGTTGGTGTTTTCAGCAAACCACTGCTTGGCAAAGTTGAGGTTCTCGCGCCCCTCGTAGATGGCGCCACTCCGGTCGGTGCCGATGACATTGGTTGCACCCGCGTTGAGCAGGATCTTGCCAATGGCCATGCCGGCTGCGCCTATGCCGGCAATAACAATGCTGACCTCTTCGAGCTTCTTGCCCACAAGTCGAAGTGCGTTCTCAAGCGCCGCCAGGGTCACGATGGCCGTGCCGTGCTGGTCGTCGTGGAAGACGGGAATGTCGAGAGCTTCCTTTAGCGCATCTTCAATGATGAACGCCCCAGGGGCTGCGATGTCTTCGAGGTTGATGCCTCCGAACGTTGGAGCTATCCGCTTGACCGTCTCGATCACTTCTTCGGGCGAACTCACATCAAGGCAGATTGGAAACGCGTCGACGCCTGCGAACTCCTTGAACAACAGCGCCTTGCCCTCCATAACCGGCAAGGCGGCCTTCGGACCGATGTCGCCTAGACCAAGCACGGCGGTGCCGTCGGTAACAATCGCCACCGTATTCTTCCGGATTGTGTACTCATCGGCGAGCCGCTCATCGGCCGCAATGGCGTTACAGACCCTGGCCACACCAGGCGTGTATGCCATCGACAAGTCATCTCGATCGCCAACCGGGCAGAGCGGCAGGACTTCAACCTTGCCGCCCTCGTGCATGCGGAATGTGCGGTCCCACCAATCGTTGAGTGTGACTCCGTCGACCGCTTCAACCGCGGCGACGACATCTTTCTGATGCGACTCGCTGCTGCAGTTCACAACAATGACTCGCTCGAGGGTCGGTCCCTTGGCGACAAATCCGTCGACAGCGAATATGTTGCCGCCGCTCACACCTATCGCGGTAGTGAGAAGACCAAGTACGCCAGGCCTGTTGGCCAAGGTGACTTTGAGCGAGATCGAGTACTGAGTTGAGGGGACGCCAGACATAGAGGCGAAACCTACCAAGGGATTCAGAGCCTTACGTAGCCAGCGCGCCTACATCCGCCGCAGGAGGTCTTCCTTTTTCGTCTGGAACTCGGCATCGGTGAGCGCCCCACGCTGGCGAAGGTCGTCGAGCTTCGCGATCTGGTCGGGAATCGACTCGGCCTGACCCGTTGACGATTGGGGCGATTGAGAGGCAATATTCTTGCCAACCCGGTCGAACTTGCGGTTCTCGTTGGCTTCCATCTGCTGGTAGATCTCGTTTTGCACGTCGATTGGGCGGCGAATGTCGTTGAAGACCGAACTGCCCTCTTCGCTTGCCGATTCCAGTTCGAGGTCGCCGGAGCCAATCATGCGCTCAAACAAGGTCTGTCGAAAGAAAACAGTATTGATCCGCTCAAGCGGGATCTCGATTCCCTCCCGTGAGAAGACACCAGTGCGGCTAATGAGGCGATCGGTCGTGACCACAAAGTTGGTCGTCGTCCAGACCACGTAGCGGACCCCAAACCACACGAGCGAGGCGAGGATTGCGAATCCAGCGACCAGGTTGAGTGCAGGCACGTCAGTAAAGCTCAGCACAATCACGCCAAAAGCGATCGAGGCAACAACGGCGAACATCTGGCGTACAAAGAACCACCAATGAGGACGCAAGTCGAGGACGATCTGCTCATGACCGTGAAGGTTTTCTTGTGGATACGGCACACCGAAAGCTTACTACTCTCCGATGCCCACCACAGACCGAGTGTCACACTCCGCAGCTATGGTTTGTCTCGATGGATCCTGATCGCCTTCTTGGTGCCCTAAATGCAAGCCAACGTGAAGCCGTAACGACCGACGGCGCCCCCGTCGTCGTCCATGCGGGTGCCGGCTCTGGCAAGACCAGGGTTCTGACACGCCGGATCGCATGGCGGGTCGCAGTCGGCCAGACCGACCCTCAACGAGTCCTCGCCCTCACCTTCACTCGCAAGTCCGCTGGCGAGCTTCGCAGTCGACTCTTTCAACTCGGCCTCCGCGAGCAGGTTGTAGCTGGCACGTTCCACGGAGTCGCACTGATGCAGCTCCGTCGCCGCTGGGCTGAGCGAGGAGTCGAGCCCCCCACACTCGTCGATCGTAAATACCGGATGGTGTCTCAGCTCTTGGGACGCAGGAAGGGCGTAGAGCCGCTCGACGTCGTCGCTGAAATCGAATGGGCCAGGGCACGACTGGTTGGCCCAAACGACTACGCCGCAGCGGCTCAATTGGCGGGCCGAACGCCGCCCATTCCACCCGCCGACATGTCAGAGATTCTCGAAAAATATCAACAAGAGAAACGAAGACGACGTCTTGTCGACTTTGACGATCTCCTGGCGCTTGCGATTCGCGACATTCAGAGCGACCCTGACTACGCCGCCTCCATCCGGTGGCGCCACCGCCACCTCTACGTCGACGAGTTCCAAGACGTCAACCCGCTCCAGTTTGAGCTGCTCCGAGCATGGCGGGGCGACACGAAAGATCTGTTCGTAGTCGGCGATCCGAACCAGGCAATTTATGGTTGGAACGGCGCCGACCCCCAACTTTTGCAACGGTTCGCAAATCGCGAACCAGGAACAACGGTGATCACTCTCACCGACAACTACCGGTCGTCACCCCAGATCCTCATGCTGGCCAACGCGTCGCTCGAAGGCAAAGGCGGCCAACTTGTCGCGAACCAGCCCGATGGCCCGCTGCCTGTTATCACCACATACCCAACAGACGCAGCCGAAGCAGCAGGCATCGCTGATGCTGTTGTGAGCGCTAAAACGGGGGCCGAACCTTGGGCTCATCAAGCGGTGCTCGTTCGGACCAACGCCCAACTCGTTCCCATCGAACAAGCGCTTGCTGCCCTTCGGGTCCCCGTGCGAGTTCGCGGCGGCACTGGCCCACTTGGTTCCCAAGAAGTAAAGGACGAACTTCGTCAGATGGGTCGGCCCGGCGTCAGAGTCGAGATCGCACTCGCCAACCTCGACACGCTGCTCGACAACGAACCGCCCGAAGCCACCCAGTCTGAGCTTGAACGCCGGGCCAACCTCACGGCGCTAAGCCGTCTCGTTCATGAATACTTGACCATCGATATGGAGCCGAGCGGCCCCAACCTCATGGCATGGATCGCAACCATCCAAGGCAGCGAAGTCGACAACGATCGAGATGCCGTAGAGCTGGCAACATTCCACTCTGCGAAGGGCCTCGAATGGCCCGTGGTTCACGTTGCTGGCCTCGAAAAGGGCTACGTGCCTATTAGCTACGCGAAGACCGGTGGTCAACTCGCCGAAGAACAGCGTTTGCTCTACGTCGCGCTCACCCGTGCCGAAAAGGAGCTCAGACTGTCGTGGGCCAGCGAGCGCACCTTCGGCATGAAGCACGTAAAGCGTCAGGGCTCGCCATACCTACCGACGATCGAGTCGGCACTCGACCACTTGCGTAGAGGCTACAAGCCGAGCGATTGGCGGGCTGGCGTAGCCACCTCGCGTGCAAGTCTGCCCAAAACCGTCGACCGCAACCCTGTAGCCGACCCCGTCTTTGATGCACTTCGAGACTGGCGACGTCGGCGAGCCAAAGCAGCAGATGTTCCGGCCTACGTCATCTTCAACGACAAGACTCTTCGAGCAATTGCGAAAGTCCAGCCAACATCAAAATCGAAGCTCGCGTCTGTGTCAGGTATCGGGCCCGCGAAACTTGACCGGTTTGGCGACGAGGTCATCAACCTGGTCAAAGAGAACTCATAACAAACCGGGGAGGCTAGGCGTCGCGCTCCTGCGCCATCCGGGCGAGCTTCGCGAAGTCAATACTGATGAAGATCGCGGTTGACTCTGCACACAGCGTCTCGCCTGCATGTAGTTGGGCCGATACAAAGATCTTCCTGCCCTCAACTCGATCCAGAACTGCCGTAATGCGAAGCGGTTCACGGATTGGGGTCGGCGACCGGTAGATAACAGTCAAGGTCCCCGTCATACCTGGGCTGCCGCTCAACGCCTGAGCCGCCCCCATCACCTCATCGAAGGCAGCCGAGACCCAGCCGCCGTGCACCGATCCAGGGGCTCCTTCATAGGCCGATCCGAACACGACCTCGCCAATGACCTCGCCGGTTACTTCGTCGTAAGTCATCACGAGTGGCGGCGCGAGCGGGTTGGCCTTTCCAACTACGGGGCTGTAGTCGGTGTGTCCCGAAGGTGGCCCACCGTCACTCGCACTTCCACCGGCGGTTGAGGCCTCGGAGTAACCCTCATACGACCGGCCATGAGGAAACTGTTCAAGTGTTGCAACCGTTGCGTTGAGCTGGTCACGAACTTCGGTGAGCTGCTCGTCTGGCGCCTTGGTGTCGACAAGGTGCTCAATAATTGAACGCATCGCGGCACCGACATCTTGGCCCAACTGACGCCGCAGCGACGGTGCTTCGGTATCACCAAAGAACGTTTCGTGTGCCCGTGTGCTTGTGGGGTCTGGCGTGTGATCGCTCATGCGCTTGTTCTGGCGGGTGCATCCCGGTAGGCAGCCAACACTGGACAGTGGTCGCTTGGCTTGGTGCCTTTGCGCCCGTTGCGATCGACAACGTCGAGCGTGGAGCGCGCCGCCAAATCGGCGGTCGAAAGGAGGAAGTCGATACGAATACCTTCTCGCTTGTGAAAGCGGCCAGCTTGGTAGTCGTAGTAGCTGTAGAGCTTCGGATCGTTCAACCGCTCGCGGAAGGTGTCGACCAGGCCCCACCCCTTCACCGAGTCAAGAGCCGCCCGCTCGGCCGGCGTGACGTGAGTGGAACCCTCGAATACTGAGCGATCCCACACATCAGCATCAGTTGGAGCGATATTCCAGTCGCCAGCGACAATCAGGTCATCGCTCGGGTCGGCGGTTGCGTTCAGGTGCTGCACGAGGCGATCAAGCCACGACAACTTGTAGTGATAGTGATCGTGGCCGACTTCTCGCCCATTTGGCACATACACGCTATGGATACGGACCCCGCCACACGTCGCTGAGATCAGTCGAGCATCAGGATCGGGATCAATTCCATCAGCGAAACCGTTGATCGGGTCGTTGATACCGACTCGCGACAAGATCGCCACTCCGTTCCATCGCCCTTCGCCGTGATGCACTGACTCGTAGCCAAGGTCGGTGAACGCATCGTGAGGGAATGCTTCGTCGGCCAGCTTTGTCTCCTGGAGACAGACCACATCAGGATTCACCTCAGCGAGCCAGGGTTCGACCCTCGGCATTCTGGCCTTTAGCGAGTTGACGTTCCATGTTGCTACGAGCATTTCATCGACAGTATTGGCAACTTTCGCCGATTGGAAGCCGAGATCAGAAACGATCGTGCCGACGGTGCCAACGACCGCGACACAACGGGCTAGGCTCACCCAGGTGTCGACCACCAACGAACCAGCTGCGTCCGGGCCAAACGCCTGGCTGATCGAAGAGATGCACGAGCAGTATCTCTTGAACCCTAAGTCGGTGCCGCCTTCGTGGCAGAAGGCCTTTGCCAACGGCTCAACGCCGAACGGTGCCGCGCCGAACGGCGCCGCGCCGAACGGCGCCGCTCCGGCGC
>JBBKWJ010000047.1:0-3370 GCA_037968895.1 Acidimicrobiales bacterium | reverse complement strand
GCTCGCCGTGGTTGACATAGAGGGTGTCGAAACCGTCCCTGGCCGGGTGGCCCTTCGGGATGTTCAATGCATCGAAGTTGTGCCAGTCGGTCTCGATGTGGGGTCCTTCGGCAATGAGGAAGCCCATGCCGACGAAGACGTCCTCGAGTTCCTCCCACGTCTGGGTGACGATGTGGGCGTGACCGACGCTTGCCGTCGCCGGCACTTCAGTGAGGTCGAGCCGTTCGGTTTCGAGTCTGACGGCTCGCTCGGCGGTGGACAGAGCGGCGCGACGTGATTCGATCGCCGCCTCGACCGATGCCTTGGCATCGTTGATTGCCCTTCCGGCTTGCTTGCGTTCGTCTTGATCGAGCGCACCGATCGACTTCTTGGCCTCGGCCACGAACCCCTTTTTGCCGAGCGCGTTGCGTTCCAGCTCGGCGAGGGATTCGGAGTCGGGTGCAGCATTGGCAGTGGCTATGGCCTCGGCCGCTGCGCTCGTGAGCGTGTCGATCATCGTGAAAACCTGCTGGTTCGATAGGAGACGTGCAACTTATTTACCCTGCAACCTGTTTGTCCTGGGGCGGAGCGGACAGCACGCGCCGTTGCCGGAGGCTCTCGAAGCAGAGCACCGCTCCCGCTGCCGCCACATTGAGTGATTCGGTGGGACCGGCCAGGGGGATCGTGGTTTGGACATCAGCGAGGGAGGCCAGAGCAGCGGAGAGCCCGTGGGCCTCGTTGCCGAGCACGATCGCAACGTTGGCGAGGTCGATCTGATCGTAGGGAACGCCGTCGGCGACGACGGTGGCCACCACCTCTCGGCCCGTGGCGCGCACGGCGGCGTAAGCGGACTCGACCGATGATGTGATGGCCAAGGGCAGCCGGAAGATGGCGCCGGCAGCCGAGCGCACGACCTTGGGATTCGTGGGATCGACCGCATCCCCCGCCACGACGACGCCGACGAAACCGGCCGCTTCCGCCGTGCGAATGAGGGTTCCCATGTTGCCGGGATCACGGATTTCAGCCAGGACCAGGACCGCCCCCAGAACGGGAAAGTCGACGATCTCGAAGGTTTGGATGCGGACCACCGCACAGACGGGTTGGGGGCTGACCGTGTCGAGGATGGTGCTGAGGGCGCCGGGCTGAACCCGTCGGATGAAGATTCCGGCCGCGTCGGCGGCTCGTTCGACTCGGCGATCGACGGGGTCCTCGGCATAGATGTCGAGCACCTCCACGCCGGTGGCGGCCAGCGCTTCGACGACGAGGACCGGACCTTCCGCGACGAAGGCCCGCTCTTCCGAGCGGGCCTGTCGCTGACGAATGAGTCGTCGTAACCGTTTGAGCCGGTCACTTTTGGCACCGATTTGCGTTGGTTCGCTCACGAACAGCTCAGCCTTCGATGCCGGAAACGCTGCTCAGGCAGCGTCGGATGATGCGTCGAGCGCATCATTGGCGGTCTTCACCATTGCGGCGAAGGCCCCAGCGTCAGTGATGGCGAGATCGGCAAGAACCTTGCGATCGACCTCGATACCGGCGGCCTTGAGACCGGCGATGAATCGGCTGTAGCTGACGCCATTGATGCGGCAAGCAGCGTTGATGCGTTGAATCCAGAGCTTGCGGAACTCGCCTTTACGGGCCCGGCGGTCACGGTAGGCGTAGTTGCCCGAGTGCATGACCTGTTCGTTGGCTGCCCGGAAACTACGGCTCTTGTTGCCGTAATAACCTTTGGCCTTTTCGAGGGTTGCGCGGCGGCGCTTCTTGGAATGGACGGAGCGTTTTACTCTGGCCATGTCGATCTCCTTCGTGCGATGTACTGAGTGGACGTTTGGTCGGCCGGAGCCGTCAGCTCGAGAGGAGCTTTTTGATCTTCGGCATGTCGGCGGTAGCGACCAATTCGGGGGCACCGAGCCGACGCTTGCGCCGGCTCGACATCTTGGAGTTGAAGTGGTTCAGGTTCGCTTGACGACGGCGGATCTTGCCGCTGCCAGTTTCTTTGAAGCGCTTGGCAGCGCCTTTGTGAGTCTTCATCTTGGGCATGGATTTCTCCTCGGATTGCGACCGCTGGCACGAAAGGTGCTGGCGGAGAGTGTGAACGACGAGTTGCTTACGAGCCGTCGGTTGTTGCTACGACTTCTTCGGCTTCGAGAGCCTCGGTGTCGCTGGTTGCATCGTCCGTTGTGTCGGCTGGCGTTGTGTCGGCTGGGGTTGTGTCGGCTGGCTTTGCTTCCGTCGGTGCTGCTTCCGTTACTCCGGAATCTGTAGCTTCGGTATCAGTCGCTGCAGAATCAGTCGCTTCGGTGTCGGTAGCTTCGGTGTCGGTGGCTTCGACTTCGGCTGCCCTGGCTTCTGCGGCTTTTTCTTCCGCAACACGAGACGCTTCCTCGCGAGCCAGTTTGGCCATCTTCTTGGAGTCAGGACCCAGCACCATGGTCATGTTGCGACCATCGAGCCTTGGGTAGGCCTCGACCTTTGCGAAGGTGTCGGTTCGTTCGGCAATTTGGTCGAGGATCTTGCGGCCCAACTCGGGATGCGTCACCTCACGACCACGGAACATGATCGTGATCTTGACCTTGTGGCCTTCTTGCAGGAACTTTTCGACCTTCCGGGTCTTGGTGTCGAAGTCGCCGCCCGAGATCTTTGGGCGGTACTTCATTTCCTTGACCGTGACGTGGCTGGCCTTCTTGCGCGATTCCTTCGCCCGCTGGGCCGCCTCGTATTTGTACTTTCCGTAGTCCATGATTCGGACGACGGGGGGGCTCGCTTTATCAGCGACCTCGACGAGGTCGAGGCCGAGATCGCGGGCCATGTTGAGAGCTTCGGGCATTGGTTTCACACCGAGTTGTTCGCCATCTGCAGCGATCAAACGGACTTCTCGCGCCCGAATCTTTTCGTTGATTCGGGGCTCTTGTGGAGCAGCTATTGCTGTTCACTCCTCATGCAGGCGCGTTTCCTTTCAGTCGCAGCCGTTCCGGTTACCGGGCGGCTTGCGTGCCTTTCGGCGCGTGGTCAGGACAGTCGAACAAAAAGAAGACCACGGGCCAAGGCTCTCGGATCCGATCGGTCGGTTGGACGGAACGGTTCTACGAGCTTTGAATCGCTTGCATGGACCCAGCGCATGTGACCGTGCGAACACGCTCATGGCAGGGTGGGGCTGCGAGCCCTCTTCTTGTCAGACCCTGGGATGCTAGCGCCCCCCGGACCGAACCCACCGCCACGACGTCCGGAGGCTGCAGGAGCGTTCCCTCGTCACGAACTCGTAATGTGCCCTATGGTGTGACTGCTGGCATAGCCAGCAACCTCCCAAGGTAGAGGCGCGGGAGTCTCTCACCGAACAACAAAGAACGGGGAAAAGTATGACAAGCAAGTCCAAAATTTGGCGTGCCTTCGCGTC
>JBBKWJ010000046.1:0-33506 GCA_037968895.1 Acidimicrobiales bacterium | reverse complement strand
TCGATGTCGAGAAGCTCAGCCACGAGCGAATTAGCGTCGTCTCGGAGGACGACGTCGCAGATTACCTTGTTCGTGGTCGCGCCCCTTGCCGTTAGCGTCGCATGAAGCGAACCGCTGGCCGGCGGAGCGAACAGGGTGACTTGGCCGATACCCGTCGGAAGCGACTTCCCGCCGAGGAGGTGTTTGGTCCAGAGCAGCGCCAGCTGCAGCGCTCCGTCGATGGCAGCCGGATCGCCCACCCACCGGTCGATCGGCCATTGCCGATCGATGACGCCAGTCACTGTCGCAATCAATCCCCTCTCAGGAACCAGGTCGACCTCGTCGAGCACCTGGAACGCTTGGCCGTGGAACAACACGCCGCCGTCGTAGACCGATTCGAGTCGGGTTGCATCCGCTAACACCGCAGCCAATGCGCCGGCTCGTCGCTCCGATCGAGCTCCAAGGGCGGTACCGCGATACCGGGGCCGACCGTTGACCTCGGCGAGATCAAGTTGGATCGACTCAGCGCCGCTCTCTCGCTTGGCCGTGAGTAGGAGTTCTAGATCGCCGCCAGCGAGATAGTCGGGGGCGAGCAGGCCGCTCAGCACACATATGTCGTTGAGCACGACAGGATGACGACCACCGGATCGTTCGGTTGCCGCTCGGGCGAACCATTCAACCACCAAAGCGACCGGGACCACTGGGGTGTCGTTGACAACGTGGCCGCTCAGCTGAGGGTACGTCGATTGGTTGACGGTGATCGCATTCGGTCCGTCGCTGCCGAGGAGCAACCGTGCCACATCAGCAAGCCATGTTCCGACGGCGCTGCCATCTGACTCATATCGGCCGATCGTCGCAGCCTCACGCAACGCTGCGGTCTCAGGCCCAGGGTTGGGGCACTGGTTCAGGATCTGCCAGGCCGCGGTGTAGACCTCGCCCATGCCAGCCAGATGCTGCCTTGCCTCGACGGACGCGGCGAACGCTTGGTCACCAGGAGACGGCCGTTCTGTCCGATTCGGGCCGCCCAACGCGTTGATCGAGCCGACCACCTGATTGACGCGATCGCGCAGTGTCATCGAGGCCAGCGTGTCGGCCTCGATGGGTTCGCCGATCCAGTACTGCTGCTTGCCGTGGCCGACCGGGAATTCAGCCTTGCCCTGGATTGGCTCGACCGGCAGTCCGCCGACAAAGCGAACCGGAACGATGGGAATCCCGAGTTCGACCGCAAGGTCGAGGAACACGGAGCTGCAGCGCTTCACCTCGTCGCGGCTGCTACGCGATCGGGTGCCGTCGGTGTGCACGAACAACGAATGGGGTCCGTCCGCCATCTTGGTGCGGACTGAGTCAATCAGTTCGAACATCGACCCAGGACGTGACTGATCGAAGAACGCGATCTGGGTGACCGTCTCGCTTCCCGGGTAAGCCTCGAGGGCGCCGATCATCTCGCCAATCCAGCGCCGCTGGTGTTTGGCGTTTGACACCGTTGTCATGGGGACATCGCTGATTGCAGGCAGCAAGTTGGAGATGAGAAGTGATTCGATCTGCACCTGATGGTTGGCCAGATAGATCACCGAGCGGTCGCGAAGCCGATCGATCGTGTCGACGCGTTCGGCGATGATTGCGCCAACATAGCGACCGAGCAGTCCGCCGATGAGGTCATCGCCGAGCCAACCAGTTGGCGTGTTGCGGCGCTCCTGCCAGTAGTCGCGCATCAGCGTGGCCGCTTCGGCGACCGGAAGCTCGAAACCGGAGGCAACTGGCTCGCCAGGCACAATCCGCATGCCCATGTTTTCGACCTGGTAGATCCGGATGCCGTCACACCACAAGGAACCCTCGCCAATAACGTATGGCCCTCGGTCGTCAACGCCAGCCTCGGTGATTTCCATCACGCTAGTGATTAGCGCGTTTTTCGGCGTGACCTGGCCCCGATACTTCCAGGTCAGCGGCTGATCCAACATCAGCGGCTCGAAATGTGGTGTTTCGACTCCGACATCCATGTCGGTGTCGAGCATGAAGAACTGGAGAAGCTGAATAAGAGCTTCGATGCCGAGCGACCCTGGCTGTACGGGGTCTTGGAAAAAGTGCGCCTTGAAGAACCACTCGCTGACATCGACGTCTTTCTCCCCTCGAAGGAGCCCAAGGCCGCAGCGACCAGCGCCGGGCGCGTGGGTTGCCCGATCGAGCATGAGCAGCATCGGTTCGGCCAGCCGAGCCGAGCCGTTGCAATAGCGCTCGGGCCGAGTGGTGAGATCGACCATCGCTGGCGTGGTCATCTCGACGACGGAGCGTTGGGCATCGCTGACGGCGAGGCCCACCTGATTGTCGAACGCTTCGGGCGGGAAGAAACCGAAGACCGTCTTCATTGCGTAGACACGACGCTCGCCGAGGAAACACTCGACCTCAAAGCCCTCGATGATCATGCCTCCGGCCCGAGACACGTCAGTCAGTTTCACCTTGGTGGTGAGGGTTCCGCTCGTCCGGGTCAGCTCGTCGGTGAGGGTTCCAGTCCCGTCGAGGTTGCGGAACAGCAGGTCCTCATCTACCCCAGTGACCGAGCCAATGGCAGACGCAACCCACCCACAGGGTTGGAGTGCGGCTTCCAGGAGTACTGCATATGGCATCGTCTCGACGCCATTCTCGTCGAAGTACCAGGCGTCGTCTGGAATGTCGTACTCACATACCATCTCCAAACCGGCAACACACTTGTCGAGTTCGCCGTCGATCTCGATAATTCGGCTGATGAAATGGTACGGCTCACCTGGGAGCCGGGGTGACCGGCGGGTGCCGTCAAACATCGAATACATCGAGCCGAACGCTTCAGATGGCCGACCCCAGGCGCACGAGATCATCGCCTTCCAATCAAACGGGAAGCCCTCGCGGTCAGTGGCAACGGCGACCGGTTCGACTACGTCCCGGTAGAGCTCTGGCATCGACGTCAGCGGCCAGTCTGGTGTCAGCTCAACGCCAAGACGGTGAGCGTGAAAGGCGGGCCGACCGTCGACGAAGCCGAGGACGTCGCAGATGATTGTCGGATGCGGGCCCGACCAGATTTCTTCGACATGGAGTTCGTAGGCGACTCGCTCGGTTTGTGGATTGATTTCGCCACGACACTTGAGCTCGAAGGGTTGCCCTGGAAGTGGTTGGAAACGCCAGCCGTCGACCTTGGCCGTGAAGCCAAGGGCAGCCAGGTAGAACGACATCGCCTCGACACAGGCCTCGACCATGAAGTTGCCTGGCATGCAAGGATCGTTCTTGAAGTGCCCATCGAAGAACCAGGCATCGTCAGCAATCGTAGATTCACAGCGCAAGAAGCCGCGACCCCAGGGGCCACCAGTTGGATCGAACTCGGTGACCTTGTCGAAGAAAAGCTGGTCTCCGGCCTGGATCTTGGGTGTTCGGGTGTGGGTTTGGGTCCACTCGTAGCCGGGACCGAAACACTCGCTCGGACGGCCCTCACTGAACGCAATGACTTCGTCCTTCGAGAAGGAACGCTTGGTGCATTCGATTGCGGGCGGATCGACCCTGGCCGCCGGGTCGAGGCCAGCGAGGCTCTCTTCGGGTGTCCATAGGATTCCGAGGGCGTCGGCGAGTTCGGCCGCATTGAAGAAGCCAGCTTGTCCGTCGCGAACCGTGAGCCGCAGTTGGCCGTCGACGATGCAGTCGTATTCGAAGAAGAACAGCCTGATGTCACCGTGCTTGGCGTGGCCGGTCACTCGGATCTCATACTCAAGCACATCGCCAGCCGACGGAAGGTCGCCGTGGTAGGTCAGGGTGCAGCCGAGAAGGCGGTAGGAGCGGTCGGCCTCGGTGATGAGGTCGATTCCCATGTAGCTGATCAGCATGAGATCGGCCTGGCCGGACTCAATCATGAACCCGGTCGGCATGTAGCCAGCGTTGAGGTACCAGGCGTCCGCCGCGACGTCGGTCTCGGTCCAGATCGTGCCGGTGCCAAGCACGCCGGCTTCGGCCACAAGGCCGACAACGCGGTCGGCGAGCAAGAGGGGCGGCTCCGGCATACGGCACTGGATGGACCGCTCGTCCTGCGCCTCGAAGAGTTGGCCAAACAAGGTCGAGATCGTGCCAGACGAGTGGATCTTGAGCTGCTCCTTGTCCCAAGTTGGACCAGTCGGGTGAAACCGGATTACGGGACTGGCCGCCAACGGCTCGGTCACGATCTGAACCTCTGCTGGAAGCTGCAGTAGCGCGTCAGCTCGGTAGGACAGGAAGCGCTCGTGCATGGCAGCCTGTTGCTGCACGAACCCCTCGTGCAGCGCCACCAAGGCCGCCATCTGATGCTGGATCGTCGCCACGACGGCATCGTTCGGATCGCCCGACATCTGAGCCGCGAGAGCGGGAGACGCCATCCGCTCAGCCACCGGACTGGGCAGAATTGTCGGCGCTGAGGAGTCCCTAGCCAGTTGCGAGCTCTCAGCTTGGGCCCCGCTCGGCGGGGCGGTCCAGTTGATCGCCGACGGGAGCGTCGGCGCAGGGGTCATGCGTTGGCGCATCGTTTGGGTCTCGCACGTAGTCGTTGTCGGTCGAGGGGGCAGCGTCGCCGGAGCGGGGTGTGGTGCGAATGTGAGGGTCAGACCACGCGCTGCGATGTCGACGGTGGGCGCTGGCGCAAGCCGATCGGAGAGGGCCTGGTGGTCGACGGCCACGCCAGCGGCGACAAGCGCCGCCGCGACATCGAAGATCTGCTCGATGTTCTTGCCCCGGCGATCGAGCGGCACCGCGAGGTGCGGACGGTCACCGAGTATCTGTGAGATGAAGTTGGTGCACGCACCGGCCGGGCCATGCTCAACGAAGATGCGAACGCCATCGGCGTATGCGGCTTCGATGGTGGCCGGGAAGTCGACGGTGCTCTCGGCCTGGCGGGTGATCGCTGCAGCGCAAGCTTCAGTGCTCAGGTCGTACGCGCTGTTCGTTCCGTTCGAATAGATGCGTACGTCAGGCGCTGGAGTGACGGCCCTGGTGTGCACGTCGACCCACGCTTGGTGAAATTGCTCGGCGACCTCAGGGACGTGACACGCAAGGTTGTATGCGACGGACCGACAGCGGCGCTGACCGATCGCATCGACGACTCGCTGGCAGGCGACAGCGTCGCCGCCGATTACGGCGTCGTTCGCCGTGTTGATGATGGCGAGGTGAACCCGCGGCTCATTGGCGATTGCCGCTCGCACCTCATCAAGTGGGGCGAGCGTGTTCCACACTGTCCACTTTGCGGCGTCGACTCCCCAGGCCCGAGCAACTGCCTTGAACTCCAACCCGAGCTCGGAACGCATCATGCCGCTCGCCTCGATCTCGTCGCGCATCGCGGCTCGATCAGTCCAGACACCGAAGGAGAAGAGGCTGTTGCTTTCGCCAGACGAGTAGCCAATGGCCGCCGTCGGCTTCAGCCCGAGAATGTGCCTGCTGATATGGGTATGGGACGAGCTGAGCAGCGACGTACCCCAGAGAAAGTCATCTGGGCTTGGCTCGTGTGAATCGTCGCCAAACACCCAAGCTGCGGTTTCGCCGAGGGGGAAGCATTCGGAGACAACGTCGGCGACTTCGGGCAGGGCTCGCAACAGTTGGGCTCCCATTCCCGAATAAGCGGCTCCGGCTGCGGTAAAAACGAACGCCATCTCCCCGTCGAGCGGGGCGGCGCGGAAGCACACCCCCTCCCCCGGCGGATGACCGGCTTCGAGGTGTCTAACGGCACGATCTTTCCGCTGCTCAAACTGTTCGATGCCATCAGCGACTATGACGAGCCGAGCCGGTCCCTCGTCGGACTCGTGACCAGAGGCGAGATTGCCGAGCACGGCCGCGGCATCGTTACCGGAAAACACGAAGAGCCGCGGTGCTACCCCACGACTTGGCGCCCGATGATTGGTTGCCTCGGCAAGAAACGCCGAACGGCGGACAATTCCGTCCATCGCGTCGACGTCGACCGAGACGGTACGAGGCCCGCAGCCGGCGGCGAGATCGCTGCCTGATCCCGGATTCGAAGCCAACAGGGGCACGTCACCGACCGAAACCCGATGATGAAGCACGAGGCTGGCGGCGGCGAGATGGACGAGGCCAGACGCGGCATGGGCGTGTCCGAACAGATGGGACAAGCTCTGCGCTCCATCGGCCAGGCCCATTCGGAGGTCTGGCCGATCGTCGGCCTTCGCCTGGTCTTCGTTGACGCGGCCGCCGGGTAGAACGGCGTACACATGGTTGCCATCGCGTTCAGCATCGTCGAGGCGCTTCAGCACCAGCATGACCGCGGCATCACCGGCAATTTGGCGATCGGCGGCCAGTAAACCGACGCCGGCAATCTGATGAACTGGTTCGCACGACAAATCGACCGCTCCGACCAGAGCCGCGTTGATCTCCCCGACCCGCAATGCTCGGGAGGCCATGTTGATCGCGTCGACGCCGCTGCATTCTTCGGAACTCACGGTGAAGCTTGGCCCGGCGAGGTCGAACTGGCTGTTGAGCCGGTTGGCGACGATGTTTGGCATAGTGCCCATCACCCACGGGGCATCAAGAACCGGTCCGATCGCGTCGCGGGCATTCTCTAGCCACTCGGCTGGGGCACCCCACGAGCGAGCCCTCGTCGCCATGCGCCAGCGGACGCCGAACCGGGCGGCTTCAGGATCGGTTCCCATGCCGACATAGACGCCAGTCGTGGCGGTTGGTAATGGGCCTGCATCGGCCATCGCTTCGGCCGTCACCTGGAGCATGGCCAACTGTTGTGGCAGGGCCCGCGCCAGATCATTTGGCGGGAACTTCAGGCCAGCGATATCGAGCGAGATCGGTGCCATGCGGCCAACGCCGGTCTCGTCGAGGCAGGGCGAGTTCGTTAGCAACGACTCGACGAACGCCTCACGGCCGACGGCAGATCCAGCGTTGATTCCGAGGCCGACGATCGCAATCGGGCTGGTCGAGATCGGTTGATCCTTCGTTGCCCCGGCCAGAAGGGCAGCGGCGGAGGACGGTTCTTCGACGATGAGGTGGGCGTTGTTGCCTCCGAAGCCGAACGCAGACACGCCAGCCCGCAAAATGCCGTCTGAGGTAGACGCCCGATCCCACGGCTCAGCCGACTTAAGCAGACGAAAAGGCGACTCGTCGATTGCCAGTATTGGCGACTCGGTATGCAGGGTCGGCGGTCGGACCTCATGCCGCATCGATTCGATGACCTTGATCAGCCCGGCCACCCCCGCCGCCGTGATCAGGTGGCCCATATTCGACTTGAGTGAGCCGATCGGCAAGCCGTCACAGCCTCCGTACACCGCTTCGCACGACCGGATTTCGGTAACGTCGCCGACGACCGTGCCCGTTGCATGGCACTCAAGTAGTGACACGTCGGTGGCATTGAGCCCAGCAACTGCAAGCGCCCTGCTCATGGCGCGAGCCTGCCCATCGCTGGATGGAACCAGCATCCCTCGACCGCGCCCGTCGTTGGACAAGCCGACGCCACGAATGATGCCGTGGATCTTGTCGCCATCGCGGACCGCATCGTCGAGGCGCCGCAGGGCGACGAACCCCGATCCTTCGGCTGGCACGAGGCCGTCGGCCTCCGCATGAAACGGACGCGATTGGCCAGTTCGACTCAGCGCCGTCAGCGCCGCGAATCCGAGGTGAATGCAAAGGTCGTCTGCGCAATTGACGGCACCGGCGAGCATGAGGTCGGCGTCACCATCATGGAGCCGATCGCAGGCGAGCTTGATCGCGTAGAGGCTGCTGGCACACGCCGCGTCGAGTGCCGATGCGCCAACCCCCAAGCCAAGGGCACGCTCAAGCACGAGGGCCGGAAGGCCGGACGTAAATCGGTTGCGGGCATCAGGCCGTTCGATTCCTGCCGCCTTGAGTGCAACAGCGTCGTAGCCGGGGACACCTGCGATAGTGCAGGCCTCGGTGTAGGCAGCCATGCCAGCAGAGGGAAACGAAAGATTGCCGAACACTGCGCCGAATCGGGCCCCGTCTCGTCCCGCGTAGCCTGCGTCTCGCAGCGCCTCGCGAGCCGTGTGAAGGGTCCAGGTGAACACCGGATCGAGCCTGCGGATCTCGTCGGCGCTGAGCGCGAATCCTTCGGGATCGAACAGCTCGTCGAAGCCTTCGACATACCCGCCGCGGTCAGACCAGGTCCGGTCGTCGCTGTCGGCCGGGCCATCGCACATGACGTCTGCTGGCTCGATCCCCCAGCGGCCCGCTGGCGTGGTCGAAACAAGATCTCGACCGCTCTTGACGGCCTCCCACAACTGCTCGGGCGACGTTGCACCCGGCAGCAGACAGGCCCGGCCAACAATAGCGATAGGGGCGAACTCAACCATTCGTCGACTCACTCATGCGTTGACCAGGCCGATACCTGGCGCGCTATCGGGGAGCACGCCGCCGCCGAGGACCAGTTCGACATCGTCGAGTTGAGGACTCGCGATCTCATCGACCAGCATCTGGGCTCCAGCATCAAGTGGAATGAGCGTGACGCCCATCGACTCGAAGTGGGCTTTAAGCGAAGGACTGACCATTCCACCGTCCCACGGGCCCCAGCCCATCGACTTCACGACACAGCCGCTGCCGCGGCGACGCTGCTCGGCAACGGCCACCTTGTTGAGAATCTCGTTGGCCATCGCGTAGTCGACCTGACCCTGGTTGCCCGTCCGAGCGGCCACAGAAGAGAACAGGCAGAGCAGCTTGAGATAGTCGTTCGACGTCTCGTCGAGCAGGGTGCGGAGTCCGACCACCTTGGTGTCGAAGACCTTGTCGAAAGCATCGGTTGTCTTTTCGGCAATGAGCTTGTCGGCGAGCACACCAGCCCCATGGACCACGCCAGTGATTGGCCCGAGGTCGGACCGGATCGCCGAGCATGCCGCGGTAAGCGCTGCGGCGTCGGTGATGTCAACCGACATGTAGGTTGCCCGTCCACCGACCCGCTCGATACTGGCCAGCGTCTCGTTCACTTCGCGACTGGCAAGGACGGCCGAGACCCGAGCGGTCAGTGCGCTCGGAGTTGGCTTTTCGCCTGCCGCGATTGCGGCGTCGAGAAACACTCGCTTGAGCGCAGCATCGTCGTGCGCCCCCGCACAGATGGCTGGCTCAGGCTCAAGCGAGGATCGGCCAAGCAGTGCGAACTTCGCGCCGCTTGCGGCGGCGAGTGCGGTTACGGTCGCCGCGGTCACGCCACGGGCACCGCCGGAGACGATGATCACATCGTCGGAGCCAAGCGGCATCGATCCGGCGATGACCTCAGCCGCCGCGCTGGCAAGCACAATTCGGGATCCATCGGCTTTGAGGCCAACTTCGTGCTGGTCGCCGCCCCCGAGCAACTCGTCGACGATCGCGGCGGCAACGATCTCGACTGCTCGGTCACCACGCTCGATGTCGATCGCCTTCACGGTGGTGTCTGGCCATTCGATCTTGGCCGTTCGGCTCAACCCCGTGAGACCAGCGGTCCAGACGCCAACTGCATCCGCTCCATCGACGCCGAAGCGACCACCGAGGTCGCCGACGGTGACGAACACGGAGGAGTGTTGGGCCGAACAGGCAAGGGCGTTTGCCGTATCGAACGCCTCGCGGTTGACAGCGACCGCGGCGTCAACGTCGGGCAGGGCTCGCAGCCCGCCGAGAAATATCACGCCGGAAAACGGCGAGTCGGGGGCAATGTGGTCGACGCCTGAAGCGTCAACGCCGGCGGCGATGAGCAAGCGAACGACATGTGGGGCGATCCCAGTGCCATCGTTGGTGACCGCGATCGGGCCCGATGTAAGGCCCGCTGTCTGCCCACCGGTTAGTGGAGCCGGGACGGCGTGGATCGTGTAGCGGCTAAGGGGCTGAGCTGTGGCACCCGCCGCGTCGACGGGTGCCGTATGGTCAAAAGGGGGCGTGCCACCTCCGCTAATTTCACCGAACATGTAGTCGACGATCTGACCCAACGTGACGAGCTCGGCCATCACCGCAGTGTCGACCTCGGGCAACGCCGGAACCTCGTCCTGCATCGCACTCAAAATCTCGACCCGCTTGATCGAGTCGATCCCAAGATCACCCTCGAGTTCCATCTCCATCGTCAACATCTCCGGTGGATAACCGGTCTTGTCAGACACCACGGACAACAACAACGCCATCAGCTCATCCGATGACAAGACCAGTCCGTCAGCAACAGGCGCCGGCGAAGGAGCAACTGCGACGAGTGCTGGAGCAACGGCGGGGGCAGCCGCGACCGGAGCAGGGGTAGGAATCGGAGCGGGTGCGGGGGCAGAGACAACCGGCGCAGGGGCAACAGCAACGGGTGCCGGAGCAGGGGTAGGAATCGGTTCGGGTGTGGGGGCCAATGCAAACGCCACTGGTTGGACAGGCCCGACCGAGGCGCCGCCGGCCATTTGTCCGAGCACGGCGATGCTCTGGTGAGCGGCGTGCAAGAACGTGCCGTGCACCTGAGCCATCGTTCGCAGGTATTCGGCGTGCGTCTCCGCTGTCTGTTGCTGTACCGCTTGATAGGCGGCGAGTAGACCACCTGTCGGCCCGCTCGCGACGGGTCCGTTCGTGCCGTTGTGCGAGTGGACTGCAGGAGTCGGAGCGACACCGGGCGTCGCTCCGTTCGAAACTGGTGACGGTGTGACTGACTGGGGATTCGAGACCATAGTTGTGGGACTTTCAGATTGTGGTGTTGTCGCGAGAGGCGATGTGGAGGATGAGGTGATTGGAGGAGAGCTCGTGGCGGCCGCCACGAGCGCTGGTTCCCGCGCCGGACCGACGGGATTGGCTCCGACGAGTTCGGACAGATCCTCGGGGGGATACGGCGAACCGTAATTGGCGCCGTTGATACCGATCGTCAAGACCGGCTGCTTGACGAGCCGAGGGTCGACGATGTCGGCGTACTCAGACCACAGCGCCTCGAGATCCATGGAAACGCCGGCCGCAACGAGTTGACCGAGTCCGGAGAAGAACCCGGCGAGGCCGCTTTGTCGCTTGTTATCGAGTGCAATCGCCAGATGCTCTTGGCCACTGAGAATCTTGGCCACCAGCCCTGTCAGGGTTGACGCCGGTCCAACTTCGACGAAGGTGCGTGCGCCCCTGGCGTACATGTCCTCGATCATCTCGACAAAACGCACCGGCTGCGCAAGTTGGCGACCGAGTTGGGCCCGCATGGCTGCGGCATCGCTCGGATACGGCGACGCCGTCTCGTTCGCGTGCACCGGGATCGTCGACTCTGCGAAGGGAATCGTGTCGAGAAACTCGGTGAACGCTCCGCTGGCGCCACTCACGACGGGAGAGTGAAAGGCGGTCGCAACTGGAAGCCGCTTGGCGGTCATGCCGGCGTCGGCAAGCAGCGACTCGATCTCGCCAATGGCCTCGGTCGTGCCAGACAAGACGACCTGCGACGGATGGTTGTGGTTGGCGACGACAACATCGATCGACGATTGGTCGACCAGCGCCTGGACCTCATCGATTGAGCACCCCACCGCGGTCATCGAGCCGGAGACTTGGGCGGCCTCGGCCATGAGTTCGCCGCGGCGTCGGGCGACGCGCAACATATCGGCCTCGCTCAACACATCAGCGGCATGCAGCGCCGTGATCTCGCCGAAGCTGTGGCCACCCACGTGCGCTGCTTTCACCCCGATGGAACGAAGCATCCGCAACATACTGAGGCTGGCCGCACCGATTGCTGGCTGCGCCCAGTCGGTTTCGGTGAGCAACGACTCCTGCGCTTCGCTTGCGCCATCATCGAATCGAGTGATGGGGAACACTACGTCCTGAAGCGAGGTGTCATTCCAGTCGAGGTCGGCTGCGACATCCCATGCTCCGATGGCGGCGCTGAACTGAGTCGCCAGGTCTAAGCCCATGAAGGGGTACTGACTTCCCTGTCCCGGAAACACGAAGGCGACGTCGCCTGAGCGGGCACCCACCCCGTAGTGAATACGACTCGGCGTTGAGAAGGCAGTTGTCGGGTCGCTTGCGATGTAGCCAATAGCGACCAGTAACTTCGCCTGCAGGTCGGCCTCGTCAGTTGCCACGATGGCCAGGCGAGCGCCCGCGTCGGCGTCATAGGATCGTTGGCTCGATTGGGCCAGCCAGGCGAGGGATCCCTTCTGGTCGGCGGCATCGTGAAGCTCACGAGCCTGGATGACGACGTCGAGGCCGTCGCTCGCCGAGACAATGACCAGCTCGCTGTCTGTGGTGCGGAGGCGAGGCGCGTGAACCCCTGACCCGGTGTACTCCGACATCGAAACGTGGAAGTTCGATCCGCCGAAGCCAAAGGAACTGACCGAACCGCGGCGCTCGTGGTCGGACCCACGAACCCATGGCCGCGTCTTGGTGTTGAGATGGAAGGGCGAACCCTCGAGGTTGAGCTTTGGGTTCGGCTGGTCGATCTTGGCGGTTTGGGGAAGCACTTTGTGGTGCAGACCCATGATCACTTTGATGAGACCAGCGGCCCCCGCGGCCGCTTTCGTGTGACCGATCTGGCTTTTGACCGAGCCGAGCGCACACCATTGGCGGTCAGTCCGGCCCGACGCGTTGAACGCCATCTCGAGTCCACCAAACTCAGCTGCGTCGCCCGCAACGGTGCCGGTGCCGTGGGCCTCGATCAGCTCAACGGTGTCTGGCCCGTAGCCGCTCTTGTCGTATGTGTTCGACAGCGCACGGGCCTGTCCAGCCGAGACCGGAGCGTAGACGCTCTTCGATCGCCCATCCGAGCTCGAACCAACTGCGTTGATCACGCAGTAGATGTGGTTGCCGTCGCGCTCGGCGTCTTCAAGACGCTTGAGCGCGACCATGCCGATACCCTCACCGAGCATCGTGCCATCGGCCTTATCGGAGAACGGACGGATGTCTTCTGACGGCGACAAGGCCGGAGTCTTCGAGAAGCACATGTACATGAAGATGTCGTTCATGGTGTCGACGCCGCCCGCGATCACCAGGTCGCTGTCGCCGAGGTAGAGCTCGTTCACTCCCATTGACAATGCCGAGAACGACGAAGCACATGCTGCGTCCGTGACGCAGTTGGTGCCGCCGAGATCGAGACGATTGGCGATTCGGCCAGCGACAACATTGCCGAGCAAGCCGGGGAACGTGCTTTCTTGCCACTGGGGGTGGAGGTCGCTGATCTCTTGGCATGCGGCGAGCGCTACGTCTTCGGGCACACCGGCGCGGCGCATGCCCTGCAACCACATTGGCCGGTTCATCCGACTTGCCATGGCGCCTAGGAGTTCCTGCCCCGAGGTGACGCCGAGGATGACCGAGGCACGCGACCGATCGAGTTCGCTGAATTGACCCGTCACCGCATCATCGAGCACCCGTTGGGCGACGATCAAAGCCAGCAGCTGGGCCGTATCGGTGCTTGGCACGGCGACCGGCGGGATCCCGAATCCCATCACGTCTAGGTCGACGGTTTCGAGGAAGCCGCCGCGACGTCCGTAGGTTTTGTCGGGCGCGAACATGTCGCCGTCGTAGTGATCCTCGATGAGCCAGTGACTCGACGGCACGTCGGTCATGCGGTCGGTCCCGTCACGGATGTCCGACCAGAAGCCAGTCGAGTCAACCGAACCAGGGAACAAGGCAGACACGCCAACGACAGCAATGGGCGGGCGTCTGGTGTGGCGGTCAGTTGACATGGTGTGGTCCTGTGAGATCGAGGGAAACGGCAGCGAAGCCGAGTTTGACTAGCTCAGTCGAGAGGGCGGGGCCGATAGTTGAAGGCATGCGAGGGAATCGGAATGCCGTAGGTGCGCAGCTGGTGGGCTCGGGTGAGCACCGCCGCTCCTTCCAGCAAGTTCTTGGCGACCTGGGCAACGGTCCTGTTGGCGGGCGCGGCCAAGAATGAGCCCGTCACCCAGGAGTTGAATGCGCCCATGGCCGGGCCGCACCAGATCTGGTAGTCGAGACGACGAGCAGGATCGCCGTCGATGGCCCAGCGACTCGACAAGCCGAGATAGCTGCGGAAAGTCAATGCCATCTTGTGCCGCGGGTCGGCCTCGGCCCGTGTGACCTGTGATGCGTCGCGTTCCATCCAGAACGCCCGCGTGTTGTCCCAGCATTCGTCGATTGTCATCGCGAGGACCTTCGACTCAAGCTCTCGCGCCACTTCTGACGGGATCGATTCGAGCGATGGGTATGTGCGGTAGATCTGGTAGAGCTGCTTGGCCCGTGGCGCGAACATGGTGCCGCGTTTGAGCACCTGAAGATCGACTCCGAGTTCGAACATGTCGGCGGCCGGTGCCATCGCGATGTCGGCGATGTCGGCGGTGGCGAGCATCGCTTTCCCCTCAGCCGACAGGCCCGACTCGACACACGCCTCATTGACCGTGCCGGTAAGGACGTAGGCCGCGCCAAGAGCGAATGCGGACGCGACGGCCTGGGGAGTGCCAATGCCTCCGGCGGCACCAAGCCGAATGGGCCGCGTGTAGGCGTTGGTCCTGACCACCTCGTCCCGCAGGCACTGGATGGCCGAGAACAACGGCCCCAACGGACGGTTGTCGGTGTGGCCACCACTGTCGCTTTCGATCGTGAAATCTTCGGCGACTGCCAGGGTGCCGCCGATGCGAGCCTCGTCGACCGTGAGGCGTCCGTCAGCCACGAGTGCATCGAGGATCGACGCCGGCGCGGGATTCATGAAGTGCCTGGCAACCTCGGGCCGTGAGATCTTGGCGAACACCATGTTTGGGCGATGGACCATTCCGGTCCCATCAACAGAAACGCCGCTGTAGGCATAATGCACGATTGCCGGTGTCAGCGACATGTAGGCGGCCGCCGACACTTTCCGGACTCCGCGTGCGACATACAAATCGGCCATGGCTGCTTCGAGTGCGGGCTCGTTCGGCGAATGGATGAGGTTGCAGCCCCAGGGTGCCCGATCGCCAAGGGCGGCCGACAACTCGTCGATCGCGGCGCTCACCTTGTCGATCTGCAGTCCGGCCGCTCCGAAAAAGCCGAGACAACCAGCGAGGGCCATCTCAATCACGATCGTCGTGGTTGCGATGCCATTGGCCATCGCGCCGGTGACGTAGGGAAACCGTGTGCCGTGAGCCTCGTTGAAACTGCGATCGCCGAGCCACTCGGGATAGAGAGGTGGGAGCACCGCTACTACCGGCCAGGAGTCAACGCTGCCAGCCGCAACCAAGGCGCCGCCTGATGCCAAGCCGAAGACGCCGGTCGCCGGATCGGCCACGATCACGGCCGTGTCTCGCACCTGGTGGACTGCCTCGGCGATGGCTTCGGGAGACCAGATCGGCTCGGTTGAGCCTGACCATCCTGCGACCGCGTTCCGTTGATCTGTGCCGACTCCGTTGCCCACTGCGCCGTACCATACCTTCTGGTAGGTCTAGAACATCAGCAAGCGACCTTCGACGTGAGCGCGATAGTGTGCTGAAGGACGAGTCGGAAGGACGATGCCTGGTGGAGTCAGCACGGGACGAGGCGTATTTCAAGGTCGCCTTAGAGCTTCTGGCCGAAGGTGGCGCAACCTCGCTGACGATTGCCAACTTGTGCGATGCGCTCGATCTCACGAAGGGAAGCTTCTACCACCACTTCGAAAGCGGGTCTGATTTCCTTCACAAGTTCCTGCTCTATTGGGAGGCTGAGTACGCACCCGTCGCAGTCGACGATGCTCGCCTGATCGATGACCCCGTCGAGCGCCTCAACCTGCTCAAGCCACTGGTCGTTGGCCTCCATCACGAAGCCGAGAGCGCCATTCGGGCGCTAGCGCGCACCGACGACTTCGCGGCCGAAGTGCAGAGTCGCGTCGACGACGAGCGAGTGCGAGTCGTCGAGGACACCCTGACCGACCTGGGAATCGGCGCCGAGCAAGCGAGCGACCTCGCCCATACCGCGGTTGCGATATTGATTGGGGCCCAGCACATGAAACGACCAGTCGACCGGGTGCAGCTGGCACGCCAGATGGACGGCTTCGACGCTTGGCTGACCTGGGTCGCCGCCCGCGTCGCTTCAGCATCGTGAGCCCATCCAGCGACCCAAGCCGTGTCGCAAAGTTCAGTTCACGTTCAACGACCCAGTAGTGGGTCGTTGAACGTGAACTGAACACGCAGGCATCGACCAAGTCCGGCTGCATAGTAGAGCGCTCTACTATCCCGAGGCTCGTCCGCCCAAGAGCGTCAGCGGGATTGTCGGCGACAGGAGCAAGCAACGAACGTAGGCTGTGACGGTGGCAGCGACTGACACGAGCGACCAAGCTCGACGGCATCCGCTCTCGACACCCTCACCTGACCGACCCAGAACTTCACCAGGCATGGCTCCAACTACTTCACGGCGACGCCAGCAAAGCCTTTAAGCCGACAGTTGGCTCCGAGGAGTCATAGGTGCAGCACGATCTATTGGCCAAAGTAGTCGCCGCCCTTGACTCAGCTGGGATCGCACACATGGTGACGTGCTCCTTCGCCAGCACCTACCACGGCGAACCGCGCATGACCCGAGACATCGACCTTGTCATCGACCCAGACACCACGACCGTCTCCCTCTTCATCGAGCAATTCGAACCAGGAGACTTCTACATCGATAACGCTGTCTCAGCCACGGCCAGACGCGACATACATCGCAAGTGCAGAAGACTCGATTCTGTCCAAACTGGAATGGTCGAAGTCTTCCGACGCCGATCAGCAGTTCCGCGATGTTGTCGCCATGATTCGGATTCAACGGGCGACACTCGACTTTGACTATCTCAGGCGCTGGGCCGACGAACTCGGTGTGGCCGACGAACTCAGTCGGGCGTCGGCAACACCGGACAAATAGGGCCGAGGCGTTGCAGTGGCTGCGCGTGCGGGCCGTGATTCTGCGTGCTTGCTATGCGGCGAGTTGCTGAAGCCGCTCGGCAATTTCTTCGACAGTCGGCTGGCCGGCGGCAACGTCAATCACGAGGTCATAGACATCGTCATTGCTGGCGCGGGAGATCTCGATGCCGTTGATCTCGAGAAAGACAGCGGTGCTTAACCATCCAAGACGTTTGTTGCCGTCCACCAACGCATGATTCTTCACGATCGACTGCAGCAGAGCGGCCGCCTTTGTCCAGATGTCTGGGTAGGCATCTTCACCGAATGCCGCCGCCTGCGGGCGCGCAACGGCCGAGCCGAGCAGGCCGAGATCACGAATCGGCGCAGGATCACCGAGGAGGACGACCGCCAGATCGATGACGTCATCAAGATCGAGAAACTCGACCGGTTCGATCACTCGCCAAGCCGACTCAAGGCGTCGCTGTGGGTATCCATGACGAGTTCGGCGGCGCGCGAGACACGGTCGCGGTGGTCGCTACGGCTGACGAACTCACGGACAGCGCGGCGAGCCGCTTCTTGCATCGAGATTCCCTCGGCCTCGGCTCTCGCTCTTAGGGCTTCTTGTTCGGCGTCGGTGAGCCGTAGTGTCATAGCCATCGGGACATGGTATCACTTCGATACCGCCTATGGGGCGCGTTGACACCCAGCGTAGAAATGCGCCCGTGAAGTCACTGCACATCGGCAATCCGCGAGCACGCCCGAAAACCTCGAAACGCCCTGCAGAGCAGGGCGTTTCTATGGAGCGGACGACCAGATTTGAACTGGCGACCCTCACCTTGGCAAGGTGATGCTCTACCAACTGAGCTACGTCCGCGTGAGCAAAGAATCATAGCGACCCCGAATCGGTTTCCACTCCGCCTCGAGCCGTTTCTGATGCAAGTCAGGTGTTGGCTAATCAGCTCTCTGGTCTGGTCCGGTTATAGAGAGCCATTCCTCGGCCGACATCTCTTCATCGTCGTCAAGGCGATCGAAGACAGACGGAACAGCAGGGACAATGACCTCGTGCTGCACAGCAGGAGCCGTGCTGGCGGTTGAATCAGCCCATACCGAGTCGGGATCGAAGTCATCGCCCATCGCGCGCTCAAACACGTCATCGTCCGACGCGACAGACGGTTGAGCGCTTGAAGCACTTCCTGCTGCCGTGGATCCAGATGCGGTGCCAGCCAATGCTGAGCTCGCAGATGACGTGATCACGACTGGACTCGGCTTGGTGCGAAGCCAGTACCACACCGTCAAAAGGGCCAGCAGCGCTGCAACCATAAGCAGCCCAAAGATAACGAGCTTCAGGTTGTCGGCGGCCAGGTCGACCTGGCCAAGTAATCCCGCAATCAACACAACAAGAAAGCTAGCCGGATTCAGGCCTGATGGTGCGGACAGGAGAAGGTCGTTCGACCACCAATTTCGCGACGGTCGAGCACTTGCCCGCATCGGGGGCAGCAACCGCCCCGCACCCGAGAGGCCTGCAACTTGCCAGAGTGCGACCCGCCGTCGCGCACAAAATCAGCAAGAACCCGCTTCAAATGCCGGTGCAACCTCTTCACTTCGGCATCACTCAGCTCCTGTGCCGGGCGAGCCGGATCGATGCCGCTTCGCCAAAGTGTCTCATCAGCAATGAGGTTGCCGATACCAGCGACTCGGGACTGATCGAGCAATCGGGCCTTGATAGCAACTGGACCAAAGGCAACCCTGGTTCGAAAGTGCTTCGGAGCGACGGTGAAGGCGTCGGGGCCAAGCGCATCTTCGTTTGGGTCGAGGATTACCCCGCCGAGCCGGCGCGGATCACGAATTCGTAGGTCGCCGCCGTCGACAAAGTGCAAGGTGAACCGGTCCCACGCCGCTTCGTCCCGCTTCGAAGAGTATTCGAGATACTCGATGGGGCCTTTGCCATCGACGAGGATGCGCCCCGTCATGCCAAAACGAAGGCCAAGTCGAGCGCCATTGCCGATATCGAGAATGAGCAGTTTTCCAATTCGTCTCGTGGCGATGACGGTTTCACCAATCAGGGCGTCGTCCAACGACTCCTGCGTGGTTCCTTCCTTTGTAAACCACGTGTCGGAGGCATCGATAGATGCGATCTCGCGACCTAACGCCCGGTCGGCAGCACGCCGGTAGTACTCGATCTCTACGCCTTCAGGCACGACTATTGCTGCTGCATCTTGTAGGCGTCGCCGACAAAGCGATCGAGCATGGGGGCGAGCTGTTTGAACTCGAGCAGGAAGCCATCGTGACCATGGGTTGATGTGATGCCCTTCAATTCGACTTCGACCCCTGCGGCAACGAGGCCTTCGTAGAGTTCAGTTTGCTGCCGCGGCGTATACAGCGCATCGGAATCAATGGTGACCACAAGCGTTGGGCACGACACACGCTGTAGCGCTCGGCGAACACCATTTCGACCACGCCCGACGTCGTGAAGGTCCATTACCTTGTTGAGAATCAGATAGCTGTTGGCATCGAATCGACGAGCAAGCCGCTGGCCGTGGTAGTCGAGGTAACTTTCAATCTGATATCTACCCCAGAGATCGAACCGTTCGCGGCCCTCGACCGACGAGCGACCGAAACGATCTTGATATGACTGATCAGCGCGGTAGTGGATTTGTGCGATTCGACGAGCAAGCATGAGCCCTTCGGTCGGACCTTCGCCGTCTGGGGCGTCGTAGTAGTCGCCGCCGTTCCACTTTGGATCTTGGGCGATCGCCAGCCGGCCGACCTCGCTCCAGCCGATCTGTAGAGGCGATGCAGCAGCGCAGGACGCGAGGGAGACGAGCGAACCGACCTGCTCGGGAAACATGCAGGCCCATTCGAGTGCTTGCATGCCCCCCATCGATCCGCCGATAACGCTCAACCAACGGGCAATTCCGAGCGAGCGAGCTAGCAGTTGCTGGCTCCGCACGATGTCTCTTGTCGTTATGACCGGGAACCGGCTGCCATACGGCAGGCCGTCATCGGGGTGAAGCGACGAAGGACCAGTTGATCCTTGGCAGCCCCCGAGCACGTTTACGCAGACCACGAAGTAGCGATCGGTGTCGAGCGCCTTCCCCGGCCCGATGATGGAGTCCCACCATCCAGAGGTGGGGTGACCCTTC
Organism: Acidimicrobiales bacterium; assembly: GCA_037968895.1. GTDB lineage: Bacteria > Actinomycetota > Acidimicrobiia > Acidimicrobiales > SZUA-35 > JBBKWJ01. The sequence continues at coordinate 13,696 of JBBKWJ010000046.1, read as the reverse complement.
CCAGATTTTCCAGCCGCATGAGAATCCCCAGTCAACGCATGACAGACGAGCACTGCGTTCGATGCGTCAGGGTCAAGCTCACCCCATGTTTCGTAGGCAACGGTCACCTCGGCCAGCGAACCGCCACCTTCGAGCGCAAAAGGGCGGCCGGCCGACACGGTCGCGAACTGACGATGGCCAATTGCATCTCCTTGCGACCAGGCACCCGAAGCAGGGATTGCCGCCGCCTCATGGGGCGTTCGTCGAAGAGGGTGGTCCCGGTCGGCCATTGGAGGAGTGTACCGAGCACGACCGAGGCCAGCGGATCAACTCGAGGGACTCGGCCCCAGGCGTCGCAGCCACCACTCGAAAGTGCTCTCGGCTCCGCCGTAGGCAGAGTTCATAATTCGAGCCACACGAACCGAGTCGTGCCACGCGCTAACGGGATCAGTTCCAAGGCTTCGCGATACGACTTCGGCTGCCTCCCGCCACCGAACGTTGTCGGCTGGCAGCGGCACCTCAAGCAGGGCTCTGGCCGACACCTTGATCGAGTCGCCAGACATTGCGGCCCCGAAGCACCGACGGTAGAGCCAGGCCACGACGGGCGGTGCAAGTAGTACTGCGGCAATCTGAGACAGCTCGTCTGCATCTCCGTGTACCGCAATAAGCGGAGTGGACGGCGCAATGTCGCCTATCCGGTCGACGAATGGCTCAAGCACCTTGGTCTGCGTTGGCACTAACACTTTCGGCACAAGACGCCCATCAAGCCAGCGGCCAACCTTTCCTTCGACGAGATCACGATCGATAGTAGGCATCGTCCACTGCTGTGAAGCGAACTTGATTGGTCGAGTTTCCCAGCTGCAATACAACGGGTCGATTGCTCCAACGGTCACGAGCTTCACCCGATGGATCGGGCCATCGATACACGCTGCCGCGAGGCCGTAGTACTCGTCACGAAACCCAGCGGTTGCGGTTGCGATCGACGCCAAGGTGCCTGCGGTGCCGGGAAGCGCTATGGGCGGAGCCCCCAATGCGTCGGCTACGAGCGGGCCCCAACCTTCGTACGGCCTAGGCCCGATTACAACGGGATCGGGCTCAGCCGAGACGACCACCTCGGCTTGGGCGCCACCCACCTTGAACGTAGGAGCCCAGACCCGAACCCCAGCGTCAAAGACAAACGCGTCGGTTGCCCACGCTGACTTGAGCGCAGCTGTGTTCTCGCAGTAGCTGCGAAGGGACGCCACATCTCGCGACGAGAGCGTCGATTGTGGCAGAACGAGTGACACGACCGAGCCCTCGAAGACGCTACTCAGCGCCCGGTGAAGATGCATGCTCGCAAGGTCGGCGTACGGACCCAACACCTCATCGTTCGCCAGCCGGTAGCTTGCCGCAACCTCGGGAATGGCGCCGGTGCGCAGAGGCGACGCAAAAGGCGGGTTGCCGACTACCAAGTCGGGGGGTTCGGCAAAGGCTGAGCCGATCAACGCATCGAGTTCGACGACCGCTAGCGCCGGGTCATACTCGATGACCCCTCGGAGCGAGGCCCATGCAGCGAGCGAGTGACGACTCGCAGCTACCGCTCCACTATCGATGTCGCTACCCCGAACCCGACGCAGCGCGTCGGCAGGGTCGAGGCCGCGTGCCACCAGTTCGTCGAGGGCGGCCAAGAGGAAGGCTCCTCCCCCGCACGTCGGATCGAGCACCCGAGCAGGAAGCGGTGAACCGAATACATCAAAGGCAGCTCTGACGAGGCCGCAAACCAATGGGCGGGGTGTGTACCACGCCCCACGTCGCTTTCGATCAACCGTGTGGGCCGCTTGCTCGTGCACAAGTCCGATGAGCCACGGATTGAGCCAACCACCTGGCGGCTCAGTCGGCACTGTGAGTTGCGGCGCTTCCTCGCCTCTAACACGGGCGGATACGCACGCCACCAACTCATCTTGTGAGGTGGTGGGGTTTGCTGCAACCAAGCTGGTCGCCCACCGCTGGTCGATGGGCCGAACCATGGATGGCTTACGCTTCAGGATCCCAGCCGAAGAGGTCGCGAAGACGCTCGTCGTTCGAGAACATTTCGACTATGGGGATGTCGAGCCCTAGTCGCTTTTGAAGACGCTTGACCTCGAGTTCCTGGTTCCATTTGACGAGTGTGACGGCAACGCCGGAGCCACCAGCGCGTGCGGTTCGACCGGAGCGGTGGAGGTAGGTTTTGTGGTCGTCTGGAAGATCGAGGTGGATGACCACGTCGACATCGTCGACGTGGATACCCCGGGCGGCAACATCGGTTGCGATGAGCGCCTGCAACTTGCCATCGCCGAACTTCTCGAGGGCCTTCTCACGTGCTCGCTGGCGAAGGTCGCCATGAATTGCCTCTGCGTGTACGCCGAGCTTGTCAAGGTCGTCCTGGACACGATCGCAGAATCGCTTGGTGTTGCAGAAGACGATGACGCGATGTGACGACTCGACAATGGCGGCAACAAGCTTCATCCGGTCCATCTCGTGAACACCAATAAAGCGGTGCTTCATCTGATCGACGGTGACTTCGTTGTCTTCGACCTCATGACGAGCAGGGTCGGTCTGGTAGCGCTTCACCAATGTGTCGACGACGCCGTCGAGGGTCGCCGAGAAAAGCAAGGTCTGATGATCGCCTTCGATGCGACGCAAGACCCACTCGACCTGTGGCAAGAAGCCCATGTCGGCCATGCGGTCAGCTTCATCGACAACCACGATCTCGACGTCGGCAACCGATACTTCGCCCCGTTCGAGTAGGTCGATCAGTCGGCCCGGAGTGGCCACAATCATCTCGACGCCGTCTTTGATGGCTGCGATCTGCTTTTCGATATCGGCGCCGCCATAGACGGCGAGAGTGGTGAGCCCGAGTGCCTCACCGAGCGGACCGAGTTCTTCAACCACCTGGGTTGCGAGCTCGCGAGTTGGAACCAGGATGAGGGCCCGAGCGGCGCCCCTTGGACGATCGGCCAAACGCTGAAGGGTGGGCAAGCCGAAGGCGAGAGTCTTACCCGAACCGGTCTGTGCTTTGCCGCAGACATCGTGGCCAGCGAGCGCGTCGGCGATCGCGGCTTCCTGGATGGCGAATGCCGTCGTGAGACCACGGTCGGCGAGGGCCTCAACCAGTGGTGCAACGACCCCTAGTTCGGCGAAGGTGCTACTCAATGGGAGTCCTGTCGATTCGATTCTGAGAATCTGTTGAAATGCAACGTAAAGATGTCTAATACTACAGGTTGAGCGCCTCAACCAGCGCTGGCACGAGGGCGAGGTCGACAACCGCGACAGGATCATCGAAACCCGGAAGAAAGATCGGGTCGATCGCCGCTTTGGTTCGACTTGCGCCGGGAATCAGATCGGCCGGGGCCAGGATCTGCCATGGTTCGGCAGAGTCGGCCAAACGAGCCGCCATATTAACCGCGGTGCCGATGTGGTCGTCACCTTCGAACAAGATGACGTTTCCTTCAGCGACCCCAGCGTGCAAAGCGAGTCCGTCACTGCGTTCATGCATCCGGCGCATGATTTGCGTCACTGCGCTGACCAAGGCTGCTGGTTCCAGTCCAACAAGCATCGCCCCGTCACCGAGCCACTTTGCGACCCGAATGCCTGTCGCCGAGCCGACGCTGCGCACAATCGCTCGGAATTCGGACAACTCGGCGACCGCACGCGTATCGCCGGCGCTGTTGTTGAACGACGTGAACCCGGAAAGATCGACGAAGCCAAACGTTCGTCGCACGCGATGCGTGTTGGGCGAAGCCATGTAGGCAAAGTCCGGAGCGGTCACTCGGATGATCGTATCTGGGCTGATCGAGTCTGGGCTGATCGGCTCCGGGCTGGCGCCATCTGGCATCGCTACGGTGCCCGACGATACGGTGATGGAGTGCACGCAGCTGACGACCACCTCCGAGCCATGCTAAACGAATGGCCCGCGCCCCACGTGGGTGCGGGGTGGGTAAGAGGATCCGAGACGGTGGACGAAGCAGCCCGATTCGGTGAAACCGACCGAGTGTTTCGGCTTGCGTCACTTACCAAGCCCTTGTTCTCATTTGCCCTGCTCGTAGCAATCGAAGAGGGCAGTCTCCACTTGGACGAACTGCACGACGTCACTCCCCTGCTTGGCGCCGACTGGTCAGGTGAACCACGGTCCGCCACCGTGCGCCAGCTTCTCAGTCACTCGAGTGGATTGGGCCCAACTCCCGCCGGGCCACATGTGGCGCCCGAAACACGACGCGTGTATTCGAATCTTGGATTCGACATTCTTGGCGACCTTCTCGCCGCCGCAACTGGCTTTACGCCCGCCGACTATCTGGCGGAGGCGGTGTTAGCTCCGCTCGGGATGACGTCGACGGCGCTCAATGGTTCACCTGCGTTCGCCGCATCCTCGACCGTCAACGATCTCATGCTTTTCTGCGATGAGATTCGATCTCCGACTCTTGTTACCGCGAGCAGCATGGAAGTTGCGCTGAGCCCGCAGTTTCCTGGACGCAGCGGCGTTCTCCCAGGTTACGGCCGTCAAGATCCTAACTCGTGGGGTCTTGGGTTCGAACTTCGGGGTCTGAAATCGCCCCATTGGACTGGCGAAGGGCAGCACCCCCGAACTGCAGGCCATTTTGGCCAAGCAGGGTCGTTCTTCTGGATCGATCAACACACGCGAGCGGCGTGCGTCGTGCTGACCGACCACGATTTTGGACCTTGGGCGCTCGAGCGTTGGGCCGACTTCAATGAGGCGTTGCGTATCCAACTTCTGCGCTAAAGAAGCATCGGTCGATAGGTAACCACTGGCTACTGCTTACTTTTTGCCTGCTCAGGCCGATTGAACGGCAGCAACGTTTCCCGGTCCCTCGATCTGATCGCCCGAGTCCATGCAGAACGAAACACCACAGTTTGCGCTCGCCCGTGCTCGTAGGGCGCTCCAAGAGGCCGACCTCCCCGCCGACAGCCACTTGCATCGCGCTCCGAGCACGCGCAACGAAGTCTTTCTGTCGACCCAACATGTCGTGCGCGTCAACCGACACCCAAACAACAGACTTCGGCGCGAAGCAATGCTGCTCCGCTCAATTCCGGAGTATCCGTGGAAGCCAACCGTCGTGTCGGCCGGTGGTCAATTCGGGTCCGACTATTTGATCGTCGCTCGTAAACCGGGCTCACCCCTCTCGCGCTGGTGGCCGGACTTGACAATGGACCAGCGCTACGACGCGATCACTCAGTTGGTCGACGCGATGAAGGTGATCCACAGCACGCTGGCGCCTCGCTCAACTCCACCGGTCGAAAACTGCCCCCAGCTGCTCGACACGCGCCTTCTCTCTGCGACAACCCCGATTATGGTCGCGTTGAACGAGCTCGCTGACTTGCCTCATGTCGACAACGGCGTGGTCGAAGCTGCACGCGTCATGACCAAACGAGGCGCACGTGCGCTCGCCGGCGCGGAGCTGCGCTACCTCATTCACGGCGATCTGACCTTCGAGAACGTGCTCTGGGACGGCTCACGAATTTCGGGCATCCTCGACTTTGAATGGTGCCGGCCAGCGCCTCTCGACCTCGAACTCGACGTACTGCTCCGATTCTGCGCCTTCCCTTTTGCCCACGTTGCCCCCGATTACGAGAAGCGCACAACGGCGAAAGATTATGCAATGATCCCCGGCTGGCTTGCTGATCTCGCCCCCGAATTATTCGATAGTCCGAACCTGGCCGAGCGACTGATTTTGTACGCGTTGTCGTACGACCTCAGTGAACTACAAGACGACCCACCCAGACGATCGCCATCCGATCTCGGGCCACTGCATCCATATAACCGCCTAAGGACCTTGGTCAGCGGGAAGAGCTACTTACATCGAGTTCTCAACTCCCTCTCGATTCCGGTCAACTAGTCGACCCGCGTCGTTCTTGGGGCGTTGTCAACTACGCTCTCGAACGTGGACAATTCGACCGCTAACTCAGACGCTCCTTCTTCCAACAAGGACGCCGCTCCCGAAACAACCGAGGGGTGGGTAGTCAACTCCACTGGGCCGCTCAAGGGCGATGTCTCAGTGCGTGGTTCGAAGAATGCCGTCACTAAGCACCTCGTCGCATCGATGCTCGGTGACTCACCATCGACGATCAGCAACATTCCTGACATCGGCGATGTCTCGATCACGGCCCGAATGCTCGAAGCACTGGGGTGCGAGGTAAATATCAGCGACGGCCGAGCAATCGTTGATCCTCGACCGATCAGCTCGAGCCGCGTTCCCATCCGCTTCTCTGGCATGAATCGAATCCCGATCCTCATGGTTGGGCCCCTCCTTCATCGAGTTGGTGAAGCGTTCGTCCCTCTCGTCGGCGGCGACGACATCGGCTCTCGGCCAATCGACTTCCACGTCCAGGCGCTAACCCAGATGGGTGCACAAATCGAACTAACAGAAGAGGGTCTCGAAGCGAAAGCGGGCCGCCTTCGAGGCGCACACATCGAACTTCCATACCCGTCAGTTGGCGCTACCGAAACCGTCCTCCTGACGGCTGTTCTGGCCGAAGGCCGTACCGTCCTCGACGGCGCCGCCACTGAGCCCGAGGTCATCGAGCTCGCTCTCTTCCTACAGCGCATGGGCGCGCGAATCGAGATGCGTCCAAATCGCCGCTACATCATCGACGGAGTCGAGTCGCTCTCCGGCGCCGCTCACCATCTAAAGGGAGACCGCATCGAAGCCTTCTCCTATCTTGTGTCTGGCCTCATTACCGGCGGCGAGGTACGAGTCCTCGGCTGCAGCCAAGACCGTTTGGTCACTGCCATCTCAACCCTCCATGGCATGGGCGCTCGCTTCGAGATAACCGATTCATCGGTGTCGGCCAAAGCCGACGAACTGAAGCCAATTGCGGTCGAAACCGACACACACCCCGGTTTCATGACCGACTGGCAATCACCGATGGTTGCGCTCTTCACGCAATGCAACGGAATCTCCGTCATGTACGAGACCGTCTACGAGAACCGCTTCACCTACGTGCCCGCGCTCAAGTCCATGGGCGCTGAGATCGAGATGTACAACACCCCGCTCGGCAGCATCGAGAGCCGCTTTGTCGGCTCGTCAACGCCGTGCTCGGTTCTCGTCAGGGGCGGCTCGCCACTAACTGGGTGTGACGTCGATGTCCCCGACATCAGGGGCGGCTTCGCCTACGTCATCGCCGCTGCCGCTGCTGAGGGAACCACCACCATCACTGGCACCCACCACCTCGACCGGGGCTACAACCACCCCATCGAGAACTTCACTAACCTCGGTCTCGACATCAAGCGGGTCCAAGTCCCCGTCTCCAAATAGTTCAGACTCAGCGGAATCCGGGGTGTCCCCGTCTCCAAGTAACTCAGACTCATCTGGCGCCGTACGGCCCATCCACAGAAACCACACGGTTCCGACGACGACGGCGATGGCGCTTACCCAGTGGTTTACGCGGATACCCCAGATCAGTGATGCGTCATCGATCCGTATGCCTTCGACTATGAATCGACCAACCCCATAGCCAATGACCCACAAAGGCAGAATCTGACCTGGCTTGAGGACCTTGCGCCGGCCAATCAGGATCAACGAGCCAGCAAGGGCGAGGTTCCAGAGGGCTTCGTAGAGAAACGCAGGGTGAAATGTCGGCGACGTGATGTACTCGGCTGGCCGAAACTGTTCGTCAATCTCGACGGCCCATGGGAGGTCGGTTGGTTTTCCAAAGATCTCCTGATTGAACCAGTTGCCAAGGCGACCAATCGCTTGCGCCACAGGGATGCCAGGAATGACGGCATCGACCGCAAGACGAAGATTCATTTTCTGACGCCGGGCCACGACTACGCCGACGGCGACACCGAGCAGCAGACCACCGGGAATGCCGAGACCACCCTGCCAGACGTAGAGCGCCTCGTGCCACCGTCCTCGGTAGATCTTCCAGTCGGTCGCCACGTGATACAGCCGGGCCCCGATCAGGCCGGCTGGCACTGCCCAAGTCGCGATCTTGACGATGTCGTCTTCGTCGCCGCCCACTGCTTTCCACCGCCGGCGTCCCATCTCGACCGCGGCCATGACGCCGAGCGCGATCATCAGGCCGTAGAACCGAAAGTCGAGTGGTCCGAGGCTTATGCGATCTGAAGGAGGCGATGGGATCGAAGCGATAAGTTGCAGCATCAACTGAGTTGCGCAGCCGAAAGAGCGAACAGGTCTTCGGCGCCTGCACAAACCGCACCGACGAGACCGGTCGCAGTTGGCAGGATTTGCTCTCCGAAGAACTTCGCGGACGTGACCTTCGCGGCGTAGAAACCATCTGGATCGGTGTCATGCGCCGAGGCAAGCACTGCGGCCCGGCCGCATAGCCCACCGGCGAGCACCGTACCAAGGAGTCGGAGGTAGGGGGAAGACCCAGCCAGCAGATCTCGTGGGCTGGATGAATTCTCGAGCAACCAGGAGGTTGCCTCTCGAGCCGCTTCGACTGCAGCATCGAGGTTGTCGGCGAACCGCTTGAGTCCAGCAACGGAGCGCATCTCCGATGCCGTCTTCGTGCATCTGTCGAGTTGCTCAACAACCACCGCTCCGCCCCTCATCTGGAGCTTGCGACCGACAAGGTCGGCCGCCTGGATGCCATTGGTTCCTTCGTAGATGGGGGCAATACGAATGTCACGGAAATGCTGAGCAGCTCCGGTTTCTTCGATGTATCCCATACCACCATGAACCTGGATAGCTATTGAGGTCATCTCGCAACCCACATCGGTGCCAAGGCTTTTCGAGAGCGGAATGAGAAGGTCGGCGATCTCTTGGTGAGCGAGGCGGTCTTCAGCGTTCGTGGCACCTTTCGCGAGGTCGAGTTCAACCGCGTTCGAGTAAATCAGGTAGCGAAGCGCATCGAGCCATGCCCGTTGGGTCATGAGCATTCGACGGACATCGGGGTGGTCGATGATCGGGCTCGACGTTCCCTTGGCTGCACCAACCGCAGTGCCCTGAAGTCGCTCTTGGGCATAAGCAAGTGCCTGCTGGTAGGCGCGCTCGGCGACGGACAAACCCTGGAGACCAACGCCAAGACGAGCATTGTTCATCATGGTGAACATATTGCGCATCCCTGCACCTTCGTCGCCGACCAACCAGCCGATTGCACCTTCGTTCTCACCGAACGCAAGCACGCAGGTTGGACTGCCATGGATGCCAAGCTTGTGCTCAATCGACACGCAGGAGACGTCGTTTCGTTCGCCGAGTGAGCCGTCTTCGTTAATGAGAAACTTTGGAACCACAAACATCGAGATCCCGCGGGTCCCCGGTGCCGCGCCGGGGGTACGCGCCAAGACTAAGTGCACGATGTTGTCGGTCATGTCGTGCTCACCGTATGTGATGAAGATTTTCTGACCGCTGAGACGCCAGGAACCATCACCAACGGGTGCCGCCTTTGTGGTGACCGCACCGACATCGGAGCCGGCGTGTGGCTCGGTCAGGTTCATCGAGCCCGTCCATTCGCCCGTGATCATCTTCGGAAGATAGGCGGCCTGAATCTCTGGCGAGGCGTGATGAAGGAACGCTTCGATAGCGCCCTGGGTGAGCAGAGGGCAAAGGGCGAATCCCATTGACGCGCTGTTCATCATCTCTTGAACAGCAAGCGCGGCCGCCCACGGAAACGCTCCTCCGCCGAACTCGAACGGGAATGGAATCGCTCCGAAGCCCGACTCGACGAACTGCTTGTATGCCTCTTTGAAGCCCGGAGCGGTGGTGACGCTGCCGTCTGGGTTCCAGGTCGCTCCGACGGAATCGGCCGTCTTGTTGAGTGGGGCGATCTGTTCGGCGAACATGCGCCCAACCTCGTCGAGCACCGCGAAGACGGTGTCTGAGTCAACATGGTTGAACTCGTCAGCCTCGAGCACTGAGGGGAAATCGAGCACCTCGTCGAGGGTGAAACGGATGTCGGTCATCGGAGGCGTGTAGTCAGTCACAGCCGCCCATGCTAGACGCCTACCACTCGTTAGGTACCCTCAACCCCATGCAGCACCCTTACCTCGCCGAGCTTGGCCCAGGCATATACGCCTTCATCAACGCTGACATCGGGTTTGGTCACTCCAACATCGGGCTCATCATTGACGGTGACGGCTTGACCGTGATCGACACTGGACCGACCCCTGCGTATGGCCAGCTTGTTCAGAACCAGATCAAGGAGCTCATTGGCGAACTCGATCTGCCGCTCAAGCGGTGCGTCGTGACGTCGAGCCGGGTGCCCTTTACCGGTGGCAGTGCGGCGTATTGGCAAGCCGCGTTCTACGGCAGCGACGTCACCTCCGGCCAGCTGGACGGTCCTGTAAATCACTACGCAATCCGCCGCCTTCTTCCTGACCACGCCGGGCACTACGGCGACGAGTTCAAGACTCGTCCGGTGACCCACGAAGTGTCGGAGGCGGCGTGGATAACACCATCAACCCAGTGCCTCGCAATTGCTGGCGAATCGCCTTCAACCCTTATTGCTCAAGCAGTAGAAGCCGGGGTGTTGTTTGCTGGCGCGTTCGCGAGCTTCGGTGTGACGCCCCTCGCATTCGACGCCGAGCCAGCGGCATGGGCCGACTCCCTTGAGCAGGTTGCGGCTCAGGTTGACACCGTGGTTCCTGGCCATGGGGCAATCGGCGGAAGCGGTGAGCTACTCACACAAGCGGCCTATCTCAGGGCATGCGTTGCCGCCAACGGCGAACTCGGCCAGCTTGAGAAAGGCCCTTGGGACACATGGACCAACCCCGAATATCACGCAATCAACGTGGAGCGGGCCGCACTGGTGGCCCGGGGCGACTCAAATCCGCCCATTAGCTTTCTACAGCTCCTCGGCCTCGCCTAGGGAGTATCTATTCTTTTGGCTCTGATACGAGCTGAGCATCAACCTGATCGATGGCGTCGTCTTCGCTCACGTCGAGCGAGAATGACAACTCAGACACGAGCACCTTGCGGGCCTTGGTGTACATGTTCTTCTCGCCAGCCGAGAGCCCTTTAGCCGACTCTCGTAGGGCGAGGTTACGCACCACTTCGGCCACCTGATAGACGTCGCCAGACTTCAGCTTCTCTTGGTGGTTCTTGAAACGACGTGACCAGTTCGCTGGTTCACGAACGTCTTTCTTCGCCAAAAGCTCGAAGAGATCTTCGACGTCTTCGAGGCTGATCGGCGGGCGCATACCGACGTCGTCGACCTTGTCGACAGGAACGCGAAGCGTCAACTCATCGTGAGCGGTCTTCAAAACGAAGTACTCGACGGACTCGCCGCCGATCTCGTTTATCTCGGTTTTCTCGATGATCGCAGCACCGTGATGCGGGTATACGACACGGTCTCCTGGCTTGAATGACATCGATCTCCTCTAAAACATTGAACGCTTAAGGATGGCAGGCCAACGCGGCTTTGACACATCGCAGCGTCAAGGTGCTTCGAGATGCTATCGCTTTGAGGCCGCTCTTGGTTCGGATCTGAGGGTCAGTTGGCGACAATCAAGCCGATAACGCCACCAGCCAAGCTGAGAACCATGAGCGCAACGACGAAGTAGACGAAGAATACCTTCATCGCCCGTCGTGGCGCGACGTACTCCGGTGCGGGTTCAGTCGCTGGCGTCACCCGTCCGGTCGCTTTCTTCGATCTTGTCATTGCTCATCTCGTGTCATTGGTTGTCGTTAGCCCTTGACGACGATGGTGTCGCCGATCTTGTCCCATGGCGTCTGTCGCAGCGCGTCCGTGTTGATCATGATCATGCCGCCGATAACAAGGGCAAGCGAAATGAGTCCGTTTAACACTGCGACGAGGCCGGCAGCACCGAAGATGCCCAGCAGGGCAAGGGCACCCCAGATCGCATATCGCCTGATAGCAGCGTCAAGCGTGATTCTCGATCCGTCGCTTCGCTTTATCTTGAGACCAAGGGCCATCTTGCCTGGAGTGGCCTCAGTATTGGCGACGAGCACACCCTCATAGAGCACGGCGAAGCCGATTCCGACCAGGGTGGCAATGAAGTAGCGACCAAACCCGGGCGTCTCAAAGTCGCTTGGATTGGTGAAGCCGGACGTACCGATGATGATTGCTGACACGATCGCGTTGAGCACACCCAGAACGATGGCGTCGATGATACGAGCGCCGATTCGAGCACCTAGTGACGCCAGTTCCGGGCCCGCATTGAGGGCGCCGGGAATTGCGCCACCAGCAGGAGCGATTGGCTCTGGCCCGCCGACCCAAGCCGTTCCGTCCCAGTAGCGATGGGTGCCAGGAGGATCGCCCTGGGCGTAGTACCAGCCGGCAGGTTGTACACCCGAATTGTCAGTCACGCAAGACTCCTATTGCGAAGCGAAGCAACCATTCTGACACGCATTTGGCACCGTTGGGGAGATGGTCAACGCCCAAAACGGCAAACGACAACCACGCAGCGCGTGGTTGTCGTTTGTACTGCGTCGAGATCGGGAGATCTCTAGGCGTTGTAGACGTGCATATTCAGGACTTTGTCGCTAAGACGACGATTGTCGGCATCGACCAAGATCCACCAGTGATCGAGGTAGCAAGGAATCGCAAAGACCCCTTGGAGGAGCCAGCGAGCAATGCCCATGCCGATCCCCACTGGCTGCATCGTGTCGCTCATGAGGACCTTGATGTTCTGCTGCTTCTTGCCGATCGATTGACCGGTCGTACCTTGAAGGTAGACCGTGTTGTAGATCGCGAATCCGAAGATGCCGAGATAGCCGACGAAGCCGATCAAGCCACCTAGCGTGTCACTGATAGCGCCGAAGATGGCAACGATGATGACAAGCACGATGACACCAGCAATCATAATGCCGACGTCGATCAAGAAGGCCATGAAACGGGTACCGACCTCGGCGCGCTGGGCACCGCCCTGGGCTGCGCCACCAGCGGCCTGCGCTGCGGTTCCACCGGCAGCCTGAGGGCCACCTTGCCATTGGGTGCCGTCCCAGTAACGCTGGGTTCCCGGCGGATCACCCTGCGCGTAATACCAACCAGGCGGTTGTTGGGATGGATCACTCATCTTTGGCCCTCCTCAGGACAATTACTCAGCGTGTAAGCATGGCCGAACACGAACCCCATGTCCAGCACCGTCGGTGGTTCTATCGATAGAAGGCCTGGGCACTCGTCTCTTGATCTGCGCTATTCATGGCAACAACCGAACTCATCATCTTGTCGGTCAAGCGCTGATTGCGCTGGTCCCATAGCGGCCACAAGTAGTCGAAGATCGTATAGAAGAAGCACAAATTGGCGAGCACAATCGCAATCAAGTATCTGCCAATTCCCCGGCCAATCCCTATAGGCAAGCCGGCGGTCATGTCGACGAGGTAGATGCCCATGGCTTTCTTGCCGAGGGTTTGGCCCGACTTCCCCTGGAAGATCCCGTGGTATGCGACGTTGACGAGTAAGGCAACGATGAGTCCAAACCAGAATGCTCCTGGAACTGGTGCATTCGGGTCGTCAAGATCGCCGGCCAGAATCAGGCCAGGCGCAAGCACCGCGAAGGAGACGAGACCCATCACAATTGCGTCGATAATCAGTGCAACAAAGCGCCGACCCCACGATGCAAGTTCGCCAACCGCCGATGCAGCACTCCCCCCGTAGCTTGCACCAGCCATCACCGGCTGAGGTGCGCCGATCCACGTTTGGCCGTCCCAGTATCGGTGAGTCCCGGGCGGGTCGCCTTGGGCGTAATACCAGCCAGCTCCAATAGTTCCATCGCTCATGACACCCTCCACGGTCCCGGTCGATCGGGCGACTATAACCT
>JBBKWJ010000045.1:0-6049 GCA_037968895.1 Acidimicrobiales bacterium | reverse complement strand
GTGCAGATTTCGGAATCCATCAGGCCTCTCCTCGATTCGCTGACCCGTAGCTTACGAGTTGAGTATCGAGGTTCACAGGAAACACGTTGCCTCGATACGATCGAGGCCATGCAGCAGATCTTCCCCGAAGCCCTGAACACAGTCGATGTCCGGTCGGTGTACGGAGCCGATGAGCGAGCACCAATCGGTGATCGTCCATGGGTCATGTGCAACATGATCTCAAGCGCCGACGGTGGCATCGCCGTGGACGGGACTTCGGGTGGCCTAGGCGGCGACGCAGACAAGGCGGTGTTCGGAGCGCTGAGATCGATACCTGACGTGATCATCGTCGCTTCCGGAACCGTTATTGCCGAGAACTACAGCGCTCCCCAGACGGCTGAAGCCAGCCAGGCCGACCGGCGATCGCGTGGCCAGGCAGCGCATCCGCGCCTTGCAATCGTCACAAGGAGCCTCAGCATCGATCCACAACATCAAGTGTTCGATCCCGATGCGAGACCGCTAATCATCACCACGGCCAACTCTGACGAGTCGGCCCGCAACGAGCTTGCAGCGGTGGCAGACATCGTCATGGCTGGCGACGACGACGTTGATTTGTTGAACGCGTTGAAACAACTTGGAGCCAGCGGCGCGAGAACAGTGCTGCTCGAAGGCGGTCCGACTCTCAATGGAGCATTTGTAGACGCTGATCTTGTCGATGAACTGTTCTTGTCGGTCGCTCCGTTCTTGCTCGGAGGTGCAAGTCCTCGGATCATCAACCACAGCAAGGTAGGGGAGTTGCGCGATCTTCGCCTGGAGCGAACCTTGCATGAGGACGGAACGCTCTTTCACCGGTATCTGCGGCACCGATAACTGCGTCGGTGACGACTGTGGTCGCGTCGATCACCTTGAGCTGAGGTTCTCCAAGATGAACCTGGCGTAGAACGGGGGCCAATCGGAGGATCCGCCGGTGGCGTTGAATCGTTGTTCGGCTTCGAGGAGCAAGTGCACGAGGGAACTGCGAGTGGGAACTGCTCCGACACGGTCCCAAATGTTCGTCTGCAGGTAACCGGCATACCACAGCGGCCACTCAGGGTCGGTTCCATCCGAGGAGATGTAGGCGTGGTGGTGGTGTTGCCCGGTGTCGACTAGGAGGGCTGCGAGTTCTTCAGTTGTCATGGTCGTCCTACCTCTGCTTGTTTGATTGACACTACGCGAACGCCATTCGTTCTGAATCCTGGTCAGCTGTTGACGTGGCGGTAGATGAGCTCATCGATCTCCGATAGCAGTGTCGCTGCGATTTCCTTGCTCGGCGAGACCCGGAGCGTCGCGGCTGCGATGAGGTCGATTGCAGCCTCAACCACTGTGTCGATTGAGACCTTTGCTTGAGCCATCGCTTCGGCTTGGGTTCGACTCAGTGCGATCACTGGTGTGAAGACTTCGTTTAAATCGCCGCGGTGCATTCCTACCAGGGCGCGACTTAGCGACTGAGCGTTTGGTTCGGTCGCGAACAGAAGACAGCCCAGAACCTGATCTGCGCCGTGCTCGAGCCGGGTCGCGAGCAGATCGCACAGCACCGAGTAAGCCTCTTCTTGCGCGTCAGCCTCAAGGTCGGTTGATTCGATAATGATGCGCACACCAACATTGCCAACATGGGCCAACACATCTACTTGTTCGACGGTGCCCGCCGACTGCAAACCATCGCTTAGCGATGCTTTGAGAAGTGCCGTAATATCAGGCCAATCGTGATTTTTCATTCTCACGGCTCCATTCGGTTCATGTAATCGGTCGAATTCGCACGCGTCGGCTGAGTCCAGACGCTGCCTCCGCTCTAGTGCCGTTGGGTATAGGCAGGGAGGCCAAGTTCTGATGTGATCTCGCCCATACGATTGGGAACTGGCACGCCGGTTGCGTCGAGAATGCGGTTCATCATTTCAAAGTTTGCAATGACGAGGGCAGCACGAGCCGCCCGATCGGCCCCGGCCGTTTCGATAAGTGCTTGGCGAGTGGTTTCGATCGTGCCCGAATCGTTGGCCGAGTGGGTGTGGATCAGCGCGTCCACGAAGTCGAGGAGCTGAGCGCCTGCGGGAATGTTCGAATCGATGGCGCGATCTGTGACGGATCGAAGGTCTACGGGGATCCCGGCGGTCTGGGCGCTCACACGGAGCATGCCTGAGTGAGCAAACAGTCAGAAGTAGCAGTCGTTGTGCCGAGACGTGCGGGCCGCGAGAAGTTCCATCTGGGGCCGGGAGAGGGCTTTGGCGATCGCGTAGTCGCCCATTTCGTGGTAGCTCAGGTACAGGGCACCGTGAAGCTGTTCTTGTGCTTGATCCTCGGTTGGCACCGCGCTGAGGGCGGTTGTGGCTCCGGCAGCGCCGACGGTTGGCACCCAGGCCGAGCGTTGCTTTGCCGCAGTGGCGGCGGGTCGTGTCGGGTCGCCAGGTATGGGCATCGGGAACGGTTGCAATTCGGCTCCCAGACCGATTGTGGCCGTGTCGATGGCGGTGGTCCTGGCCACGATGCCAACAAGTTCGACGTAGGAAAGCGGATCCAACCCGTCGGTGGCGTACTTGTCGAGGTCAGCCTGGGTCATATCGCCCGCACCAGCGGCGACCTGAGCGGCGGCTGCTCGCGCCGCTTGGTTGATGGTCTCACTCTGGGGAGCTATGAGCCCTCGCTTGGCCGCGCGACCAGCTTCAGCAATTCCGACCCGCTGCTCGCCGGTCCACCAACTGCCGGGTACTGCAAGTGCTTGCCACTGCTCGGCGACAACGGCGACTGTCGCCGACGGAACCGGGACGTTCGTGTTGGCCCATGAGAACGGTTGCTGATCTGACACTTGCTGCCTCCTTCGGCGCCCTGCTAGGCCATCAGCTGAGCAGCGAGCTCGACGAACGTTGCGACGGATATGTTGGCTGGCTCGTAGCAGTCGGCGTATGACATTCCGGGTCGTTGGATGAAGGCGGTGCGATAGCCGACAGCTCGCGCACCTGCGAGATCCCAGTCGTGGCACGCCACCATCCAGAGCTGCTCTGGTTTCTTGTCAACGAGGTCGGCGACGTAGCGGTACGGGGCCGCGGCCGGCTTGTACGTTCGGACTTTGTCGACCGATACAACGTGGCGAAACAGCGAAGTGAGCCCAGCTCGTTCAAGTTGATGTGTGACCGCCTCGGGCGCACTATTGGTGAGGGCGACCGTCGTCCATCCCGCGTCTTGGAGTGTTGTGAGCCCTTGGATGACGTCCGGGTAGGCCTGTAGCTCGTCGAAGGCCGCACCGACCTCGGCCATCGCGCTGTCGGCAAGCCTCCGACCGGAGGTGGCCGCAACCGCATTCAGGGCCGACGCTGCCAATTGGCTGAAGTCGACGTATTGGTCGGTGGCTGTTGTGGTCATCGAGAGTTGAAGGAGTTTCTGAAACCACACAACGAAGCCGCCTTCAGGGCCGACGAGGCTGTCGACAGTTCGCCGGACCGGAGCAAGATCGAGCGTGGTTTCGTTGATGTCAAAAACTACGGGCATGTGGAGAGGCTATGCGTCAGATCGAATCCCGTAGATTATTTGTCAGCTGTATGGCGGGTGAGCCAGTCGATGATGTCGCTCGTGACCTGGTCCCGATTGGTCTCGTTAAGGATCTCGTGACGGGCACCGGGATACAGGGTCACCGTCACATCGTCGAGGCCGGCCTCGCTATAACGCTGACCCAGTAGCTCGACGAGTGGGCCGCCTCCGGCCAACGGATCGTCGGC
Organism: Acidimicrobiales bacterium; assembly: GCA_037968895.1. Lineage (GTDB taxonomy): Bacteria > Actinomycetota > Acidimicrobiia > Acidimicrobiales > SZUA-35 > JBBKWJ01. The sequence goes on along the minus strand of JBBKWJ010000045.1, from coordinate 2,327 downwards.
GCCCGAGGTGATGAGAAGCGGTAGGTCCTTGCGGATACCGGCGAGCACGGTTGGGTCGGCGAGGCGAGCTGCCGGGGCGAAGAGAGACGGCACCATCTCGTCGGGCAAGTCGAAGCCACACCACGGGTCAGCCACATACGCATCAACCTCCGCCTCGTCACGCGAGAGCCACTCGTAGCCGGTGCGGTTCTCGAACCCAGCGTTGAACGCCTCGAGTCCCACGGGCCCCTCGGCCGCAGCAAGGCCGGCGGCCAACACGTCGAGCGCTGTCGACCCCGAGAGCACCACTCCGGCGTATTGATCTGCACTGTCGACAATGACCGACTGAGCGGCGAATGATCCCATCGAGTGCCCCAGTAGGAACACGGGAACTCCGGGGTTGTTCGCAGCGATCGCTGCTCCATACTCGACGACGTCGGCGATCAACCCATCAAAACCGACAACACCGAAATCTCCCAACCGGTCCCCGCCGGTGCGGCCGTGCCCCCGATGGTCGGTGGCGAACGTTATGAAGCCGGCCTGGTTCAAGGCCGAGGCGAATCGGTCGTAGCGAGCTCCGTGCTCGGCAAGACCATGAGAGATCTGAACGGCGCCGACAGGCGGACCGTCGATTTCGGTCCATGAATAGGTGGCGATGCTTGTGCCATCGGCAGAGGAGACGAAGGAGGAGGGTTGGATACTCATGAGCTGATCATCACACAGTCGGGTCACATCTGTCATGTCAACGACGTGATCTCGAGGCAAGAGCTCGACTCGGCCCGCGAGCCTCCGATACTGTCGCGCTGTGAACACATCTGAGCCCATTCGTTCGGCAATCGTCGAGGCGATTTCGCGCTACTCGTCCGATCTCATCGCCTTGTCACACGACATCTGGCATCATCCGGAGCTCGCATTCGAGGAGTTCTACGCGGCCGAGCGATGTACGAAAATCTTGAGCGCTGCGGGCTTCGACGTGTCGACCGGCATCTCGGACTTGCCGACAGCCTTCGTCGCCGAGATAGGCAATGGTCCGCTAGTTGTCGCAATTTGCGCTGAACTCGATGCGCTTCCGGAAATTGGTCATGCTTGCGGCCACAACATGATTGCCGCCGCCGCAGTCGGCGCTGGGCTCGCGCTTGCATCGTCGGCCGACGAGTTAGGCCTAACAGTCAGGGTCTATGGAACACCAGCCGAAGAATCTGGTGGTGGCAAGATCCTGATGCTTGAGCGCGGCGCGTTCGATGGGGTACACGCCGCGATGATGGTGCACCCGTCTCCGACCGAGTCCGATGTGTTTCCGACGCTCGCCAGCCACCAGTGCGGATACAGGATGAGCGGCCGAACCGCCCACTCGTCGATGGCGCCACATCTCGGAGTTAATGCCGCTGATGCGTTGACGATCGGCCAGGTGGCTATCGGGCTTTTGCGTCAACATCTCGAGCCGGGCGATCAGGTGCACGGCATTGTGACCCGAGGTGGCGAGGCCGCGAATATTGTGCCTGGCCTGGCGGAGGCGACGTTCGCGACGCGGGCACCGTCTCTCGGCCAACTCAGCAAGCTGCAACCGCGGATCGACCGCTGTTTTGAAGCGGGCGCGCTGGCGACCGGCGCATCGCTGGAAATTATCAGCGAAGGCGCCCCGTACAGTCAGTTCGCTCACGATGCTGAGCTCGCAGTGCGGTATCGCCAGCATGCAGAATCGCTCGGGCGGACGTTCGCCGAGCGGTCCTCTCAGCCCGCGGCTTCGACCGACATGGCGAACTTGTCGCTGCTAATGCCGACTATCCATCCAACGCTCGGTCTGTCGTGTGGTGAGTTCGTCAATCATCAGCCGGAGTTCGCCGCGCATTGCATCACCGCAGAGGCAGATCAGGCAGTCATCGATGGTGCCGCAGCGATGGCCCTCACCGCTGCAGATGCAGCGGGCGTGGAGGCACTCCGTACGCGTTTGCTCGACGCAAACACCGACTACGGCCAGCGGGATTCCTACCCCTGGAGCCACTAGGAGCGTGGGTCGGAATCGGTTGACAAGATCTCGGGAAAATCGCGACCTGGCTCGAGTGTGGCATCTGGTGATAGCTCTCTAACGCATCGCCCTGTGTCTCAGGTTGGTCAGTCGACTTCTGCAACCATGCTGCGATCGCACGACCCAAATCGGCGACCGACAACGTTCTGGCGAGGTCAATGAGTTGAGCCGCTCCAACGGGGCGCGGTGAAGCGGCCGTCAAGCGGCCGATCCAACCATTGATTGGCAGCCACGGTCGAGTTCGGGCGCCCCAGCGCACGAACTCGGTTAGTGAACGAAGTGAACGGCGCCGTCTTTGTTTCTTGTCACAAAGAACCGGCCC
>JBBKWJ010000044.1:0-6343 GCA_037968895.1 Acidimicrobiales bacterium | reverse complement strand
CCTGGCGCGTGGCGAGACGCTTTTCTTCAAACCCAAGGTCTGGCAAAAAGCCTGACCCCTGACCCCTGACCCCTGACCGAGATCAAATCTTCTTACGTATCACCCACCAATTGGGTCCGCCGACTGCCATCATGGCGAGGTGTCAACTTCCAACGTACGTGCCCCGTCTCCTATCGACCGCGCCTTTCTCACCGATCAGCCTGAAACCGGAACGTTGTACTTCGTGCGACATGGGCAACAGCAGTGGCCCGACCCCGAGACGTCGGTAGCCGGTGACTGGGTCGATCCGCCGCTGTCAGACACTGGCCAGAAGCAGGCCGAGTGCGTCGGACGGTGGCTTGCCGAGAAGTCCATCGCTGCGGTCTACAGCTCACAGCTGCTGCGAGCGAACGACACGGGCAAGGCGATCGCCGCTCACCACGACCTCGAGGTGCAAGTGATCCAAGAGCTCGAGGAGATCCGCCTCTTCGAGGACATGCCGCAAGATCAACGCCCCAGTGACCTGCTGGGCGAGATGGCGCTCGATGGCATTCGTGAGCGGTTCGTGCAGACAAAGAAATGGGACGTCTATCCGCACACCGAACGCTCACTTGACTTTCGCCGCCGGGTCGGCTGGGCGGTCGAGTCAGCAATCGTGTCGCACCCCGGCGAGACAATCGTGATCGCCTGCCATGGCGGCGTCATCAATGCCTATCTGTCTGAGCTTCTCGGACTCGACGTCGACATGTTCTTTCGTCCATACCACGCGTCGTCGCACCGCATCCTCTTCGGCCAAGGCCGTCGAGTCATCGACACCCTGAACGACGAGGCCTATCTGGCCGCCGAAGGCTTACTCACCCACTAACCCCATTTCGGACTGGACTCAGCTCATGACCGAGCTCGAAGCCATCCGGGTACGAGGAGCTGCCCATGAGCGCGGCTAATTCGTGCCCGGCTTGAGTTGTATAGCTTCGGTAATCGTCGATCACGAAGGCAACGCAGTTGGTGCGTGCGCTGCCTCGATCCTGAGTTCACGATTCTTGACCCAGCGCAAGGACATTGCCTCTGAGCTACTTCGCGCCGCGGGGACCGCGTCCACTTGGCTCGGTTACACAGCTGAGCACCCACCCCGGTGACCGGAACACGATTGCGTGCGTGTCCCTGCGGAGCCTTTCCTCCACAACCAGAACGATGTCCTGACGGTTACACCGGAACGATGTCCCTGCGGTTGTCAACCAGCCGCCCACATGCCATCTAGAAGATGATCAGTCCGCGTGCCTGTTCGCCTGCAGCCAAGGCCCTGAAGGCTTCGTCGGATTCGTCGAGGTCGTATCGCTTCGTGACAAGGTCCTCGAGCTTCAGCACACCCGACGTGGCGAGTTCGACCATGCGTGGGAACTCGGTCATGGGATTGCTGGACCCGTATCGGGACCCCTTGATGGTGCGTTCTCCTACCATGAGGCTGCGAGGGTCCACAGGGAATGTCGCTCCACTCGCGGGTAGTCCGACGACCACTTCGACGCCTTGTTTTGAGAGAATCGAAAGCCCTTGCTCCATTGCCTGTACGTTGCCGACCGCCACGATGCTGGCGTCGACGCCCTCGCCGGCAATCGCCTTTATCCGCGATTCGAGATCCTCGGTCGCCAGGTTGATCGTGTGGGTTGCTCCAAAGTGGCGGGCGAATTCGAGCTTGGAGTCCAGGACGTCAATCCCGATGATTGGATATGCGCCGGTAATAGCAGCTCCCTGAACTGCGTTCAGGCCCACGCCCCCGCATCCGAAGATTGCAACACTCTGCCCGGCGCGCACATTGGCGGTGTTGACGACGGCTCCAAATCCGGTCGACACGGAGCAACCGATGAGAGCAGCAAGATCGAGAGGAAAGTCTTTGTCGATACCGACAGCGGCCGCCTCAGGCACGACGATCTGCGGCCCATACGTCGCCGGGCCGTAGTGGTACACAGGGTCACCGTGGTGATGGAACCGTGTCCCACCGCCCGCGGCCTCACCAGATCCCGGTCCATTTGTGCACAGCGCCGGATAACCCAGCGCGCAATACTTGCAATTGCCACAGTCGGGAGCCCATGAAACGATCACATGGTCGCCCGGCGCAAGGCGCTTGCAACCTTCGCCGACCGATTCGACAATGCCCGACCCCTCGTCACCAAGGACGATTGGCATCGGGATGCCAGAGTGAGAACCGTCATATGCGTGCAGGCAGCTGTGGCAGACACCACTTGCAGTCATCTTTATTCTGACTTCACCAAATCCGGGATCATCAAGATCGAGATCGAGCATCTGCATCGGTTGGTTCGGCTTGATCAGTACTGGGGTTGTAATCTTCATGGTTAGATTGATCCTTTCGCCCGCTCCAGCGGGCTTTCGAGAACTTTTTTGTCTTTGAATTGTTTCAACTCGTCGGGTTGTCTTTTGGCTGTTCGCCCAAAAAACTCCCCCATCGACTCATGCTTCGAGACCAACCGAGCGAGCTGCTTCGATGAGTGCCTCGGTGTAGCGGTCGGTCGGATTTGCAAACACCTCGGGCATCGGTCCGGCGTCGACGATTCGCCCATCTTTCATCACGATCACTTGCTCGCAAACTCGGCTGATGACAGCGAGATCGTGGGACACCATCACCAGCGTGAGTCCAAGGTCGGCTCGGATCTTCATCAGGAGGTTCAGCACCTGGGCCTGCACTGAAACGTCAAGGGCGCTGGTCGGCTCGTCGGCGTACAAGACCTCGGGCGAAACGGACAGGGCTCGGGCAACGCCGATCCTCTGAAGCTGACCTCCCGAGAGCTGATGCGGGTTACGAGGCAACACCTCTGCGGAGAGTCCGACGAGTTCGAGCCAACCAGTCATTTCCTCGTCCGTCGGTTTTCGGCGTTCAATCGCTCGAACGGGCTGACTGAGTGACCGGCGGATGCTCATTCGCGGGTCAAAGGACCGCCGTGGGGACTGAAAGATGATCTGGTTCCGACTTCGCAGTTGTCTCGGCTCGTTCTGGAGCCAATCGGTGATGTCTTTACCGTCGAAGGTCACATCGCCTTCTTGATGCGCGAGTAGGCCACAAAGTATGCGGACGAGGGTTGACTTGCCCGACCCTGACTCGCCGACCAGGCCGACGGATGACTTGCTCTCGATTGACAGGTTCAAGTCGTTGAGAATCCACGCCTCAGAACCACGGCCGCGGGTGTTCGAGTATCGAAAATTGAGGCCCTTGGTTTCAATGAGTGCCATTGTCAGACCCTTCGCCCTCGACGACCGCTTCGATCGGATTCCAGCATTTGTAGAAGCGGCCATTTTCTAGCCGCGTTATCTCTGGCGGCGTGGCACATGCCTCTGTCTCAGCGCCACACCTGCCGCGGAAACGGCACCCAGACGGGAAGTGACCAAGCGCCGGAACCGAGCCTCCGATGACATCGAGCTGGCGGCCCACGATCTCGCCGAGTTGATCGTTTTTGGCGATACCGGGATTGGCAGCCACGAGCGCCTGCGTGTATCGGTGCTTTGGATTCTTGATGACATCGACAGTGGGGCCGAACTCAACCAGTTGTCCTCCATATACGACTGCCACCGTTTCGGTGATGGATCGGATGACTCCAAGGTCGTGACTCACGAACAACAGTCCCATGTTCCGCGAGATGCTCAGGTCGCGGAGCAGTGCAAGAATCTCGTTCTGGACCGTCACGTCAAGCGCTGTTGTTGGCTCGTCGGCGATCAGCATTCTGGGAACGCATGCAATTGCGATGGCGATCAACACTCGTTGCTGCTGGCCACCGGACATTTGGTGGGGATAACGCCGGAGGATGTCCTCAGGGTCGGGAAGCTGAACCTGGTTGAGTAGCTCGAGTACCCGCTCAGATACCTCGTGGTCCGAGAGGTCCAGATGAAGTTTGAGCGCCTCGGCGACCTGCTTTCCAATGCGCATCATCGGGTTGAGTGCCTTGGCGGGATCCTGAAAAACGAACCCGATGTCCTTGCCACGTATTGCGGCGAGTTCCCTGCTCGAGAGTCCAAGCAGGTCAGTGCCCTCGAACTCGATGGTCCCGGTGACTGAGGCCTCGGGCGGTTGCAGACCAACGATGCTGGTGGCGGTCATGGTTTTTCCCGACCCCGACTCACCAACGATCCCCAGACGCTCACCGTCCGCCACCTCGAGGTGTTCGATATCCACGATCGTGTGGGGGCCAATGCTGACGGTCAAATCACGTACAACTAGCAACTACAGCCCCGACCGTGAATTCTGCTGGGGGTCGAGCACGGTTCGCAGTCCATCGCCAAGCAGGTTGAACCCGAGAACTGTCAATACGATTGCGACACCTGGAAAGAACATCAGCGCGGGTGCCGCCTCGAGAAGCGGCTGCGACTCTTGGAGCAGGCGACCCCATGAGGATGTCGGCGGCTGGGCACCAACACCCAGGAAGGCAAGGGCGGCCTCGATGAGGATCGCTGCGGCAAACATGACCGAGCCGAGCACAATCAACAACGGGGCAATATTGGGAGCCACATGGCGGAACAGGACGTACCACTTGCCCCTGCCGTAGGCATAGGCAGCTTCAACGTAGTCCAAGGCCAGAATCTGTCGTGCCGGCCCGATCGTGACTCGGGCAGCAATTGGGATGAACCAGAAGATGATTGCAATGGTCGCCGCCCGAATTCCTGGACCGGTCGAGGCTGCAAGTACGAGTGCGATGAGTATCCCCGGAAGCGCGACTCCCACATCGATCAATCTGGACAAAACGTTGCGCCAACGGGGTCCAGCGCCAGCAGTCACGAGACCCAACACGGAACCGAGCACAAGCGCGGTGGTGGTCGACAACATGCTCACGAACAGCGAGTTTCTGGCCCCGACCATCAACTGAGTCAACACATCGCGCCCGAACTTGTCGGTGCCGAACAGGTATCCGGGGCTGAACGGTGGAAGCAGCCGATCTGGCACCTTCAACTTCACGGGATCGTACGGGGTCCAGAAGAAGGACAGGACGGCCACAAAAACGAACGCTCCGACAAGGAACGCACCAATGATCAATGGCAGCGGGAATCCCCGGATGCGGCCCCAAAAACTCGGTTTGGGCGGCGGTACATACGAGTCGATATCAGTCGGCGCGGTGTACGCGTCGGTAGCGACTCCGCCGTTGAGTTTCCGACTCTCGATATTCGCCGCGTCAGACAACTGCGGAACCTCCTTGGTTATCGCGTATCCGCGGATCGATCAGCACGTAGGCGATGTCCATGAGGAAGTTCATGATCAGAATCATCATCATGATGACGAGGATCAGGGATTGGACGACGACGACCTCGCGTGCGAGCACAGACGTCACCAGGAGTCGACCGATGCCCGGGATCACGAATACGTTCTCGATCACCACCGCGCCAGCGATCAACGACCCGAACTGAAGGGTGCCAACCGTAACGAGAGACACCGAAGCGTTGCGTAGCCCGTGAACCCGGGCCGCGCCGCCTCGGGTGCGACCCTTGGCCATCGCGGTTCTCATGAAGTCTTCGTTCATGACGTCCAACATGGCCGATCGGACATAACGGGTGAGCACCGAGGTGATCCCGAGGGAAAGAGAGAGTGTCGGCAGGATCAGCCGCTGAATCGAGCCCCACAAGTCCTCGGTGGGCGAGACGTAACCGCCTGTCGGCAACCAGCCGAGGCGAATGCCGAATACGACCACAAGCAGCAGGCCCGCCCAGAACGCAGGAATCGCGATTCCGATCTGGCTCAACACATCCATGATCCCGGCGCGAATCGTCTTGGAGTTGATTGCGGAATAGGTTCCAAAGAACAGTGCGAGTGGCACGGCCACAAAGAGCGATCCGAAGGTCAACAACAGGGTCGGCGCGAGCCTGCGCACAATCTCGTCATAAATGTCGAAGCGTGCGGCGTATGAAGTCCCGAGGTCACCGGTGACGACACCTCTGAGCCAGTCAAAATACTGCTCGTACAGGGGGGCATTCAAACCGAGAGATTCTCTCAGCGCTTCTACGGCCTCAGCAGGGGCTTCTTGGCCCGCGATGATCAGGGCCACGTCGCCCCCGATCGAGCGGAGCAGCAGGAACACCAGGAGCGACCCCATGAGCGCCGCAAGAACCAGCGACGCAACAGCTCGTATCAGTACACGGGTCAAAATGGCCTCCTCTCGCTTCTTTCAGACGTCTAGTGCTGTAGCAGGTAACGATGGGTGGTTTGAGCGAGCGCAGCGGCGCTGCCCGCAAAGCCGCCGGAACCGGCACTCCTTGGGGCGGAATGGCGGTTTCGAGAAGGCAGCGAGCGGTGTCGAAGCGCCGCTCTCACCCATGCAAACGTTGCCCTTTGCAGCACTTGCGTCCCGGCGAGTTCGATTCAAAGGCCTTGGTG
>JBBKWJ010000043.1:0-17161 GCA_037968895.1 Acidimicrobiales bacterium | reverse complement strand
CTTGAGACCCAGCAGTTCACCGACGCGCCAAACCAACCGTCGTTCCCGTCGACGATTCTGCACCCTGGTGAACGATTTGTGAGCCGGACCGAACATCGATTTGGCGTCGATCAGTAGCGAGCGCTATTCGGGGTTGGCCCATACCGCGAGCTCGTTGCCCATCGGGTCGACGAAGTGGAAGCGGCGGCCACCGGGGAACGTGAAGATCGGGCGAACGATCTCGCCACCGGCGGCTACGACGGCCCCCATCGTTTTCTCTAGGTTGTCGGAGTAGAGCACGACTAACGCGCCGCCGCGGTATGGCGGGGTGGTTCGGTCGAACCCACCGTCGACGCCAGCGCCTTCGAACGCCAGATAGTCGGGGCCGTAATTGATAAACGACCAGCCGAAAACGGACCCATAGAAATCTTTCGCCGCATCGAGGTTGGGGCCAGGGAGCTCGATGTAGTTGATGGTGTGGTGAGGGTTCGCCATACAGAGAAGTTAGCACGGCCACCGCCCGCCGTTTTGAGGGTGCCAGAACGCCATTTTCGGCGTCCTGGCACCCCTAAAACGGTAGGTTGGGTGGCTGCTACTGTGGCGGTCGGCATGAGTCGGAGGTACGGCCGTTGGAATTCACCGATCACAAGGCGACGGCAATCGGATGGCGAGAGACTGGACGGGGCGAGCCGCTTGTCTTCCTCCATGGTCTCGGCGGAAGCCGCACGGCGTGGGAGCCACAACTCGACGGCTTGGCTGATTCGTTTCGGTGTATCGCATGGGATATGCCTGGCTATGGCGTGTCTGATCCCATTGACCCGCTCACCTATCGACGGATTGCGGACGCAGTCGTACGGCTCCTCGATGATGTTGGGGTCGAGCGGGCCACGCTGGTTGGCGAGTCATTTGGCGGCATGCACGCGCTCCATACCGCGATTCACTATCCAGATCGCGTCGCGAGACTTGTGCTCACCAACACCAGTCCTGCGTTCGGCATGGATGGCACCGGCGCTGAAGAGTGGCAAGCAGCCAGGCTTGGCCCTCTCGATGCAGGCCGACAGCCAAGTGACTTCGCCGAGGCAGTGTTGTCGTCAATCGCGGGCCCCGGATTGACGAGCGAAGCAATGGCAATGCGAGTCAGTGCGTTCGGGCGTATCTCGGCCGATGCGCTTCGGGCCTCGGTCGAATGCCTGCCATCCAATGATGTCCGAGGCGACCTTGCATCGATACAAGCTCCGTCGCTTGTGATCGCCGGAGACCTCGACGAGGAAACTCCTGTCTCATACGCCAAAACACTCGCTGACGGTTTGCCAAACGCTCAGCTTGTCGTCTTGGCTGGAGTCGGTCACTTGGCGGCGACCGAGGACCCCAAACGCTTCAATGAACTGGTGCGCGGCTTCATTGCTCAACACCCTCTGCTTTAGGAGAGCCAATGGCACACCACATCGAGACTCCGGAACGCATGGAGATCGTCGAGCGCATGGCTGAGTTGGGGCCCAAGTTTGTTGATCGGGCGGCCGACTACGACAGGGATGCGGCCTTTCCGACCGAGAACTGGACTGACATGAAGGACGCCGGGCTACTCGGCATTTGTATCCCCAAGGACGAAGGCGGGCTTGGTGCCGATTTTGTTGGTTATGCACTCACCTCAGCAGAGCTGGGTCGCCACTGTGCAACCACCGGCCTCACGTTTAATATGCACGTTGCTACCACGCTGCTTGTTGGTCAGATCGCAGACGACATGACGCTCACCGATGACGAGCGAGCAACCCTTGTCAAGCGCCGGACGGTTCTTCGCAAGGGCGTCGTCGAGAATGGAACCATTCATAGCCAGCCGTTCTCGGAAGGTCTAATGGCCGGCGCCACCAGAGGCTTTGGCACGAGAGCGGTGCCGGTCGACCGTGGCTACCTGGTGACGGGGCGCAAGATTTTTGCCTCACTTGCCGGGGCATCAAATGTGCACAACGTCGTGTGTTCCGTTGAAGGCGACCCCCGTCTGCGGCTGCTCGGAATTCCCGCCGAGGGCGACGGTGTCGAGATCGAGGGTGGCTGGGACCCGCTCGGCATGCGCGGCACTGACTCCCGCAACCTCGTGATGAACGAGGTTTTTGTGCCTGCTGGAAATGAGTGGATTCCACCCGGCATGTTTGATCAAGCAGCACACCGTTGGCCCTACTTCTATATGACGCTCTCGTTTTCGTATCTCGGCATGATGCGAGGCATTCTGGACGCCGCGAGCGCGTATCTGCGAGGCGATGGCAGCCCAAATTCTCGGCGCGACCACCCGATCAAGCAACAAGGGTGGGCGCAAATGAACCTGATCTATGACCAGGCCCGTGCGGTGTGTTACGACGTGCTTGGCGAGTGTGGCCCCGATCCGACTCCCGAGATGGTGCGACGAGCCTGGAGTTCGATGGTCACGACGATGCGGGGTGCGCCTCAGATTGCATCGTTGGCCATTGAAGTCTGCGGTGGGCGATCGATGCTTCGACCGTCCTATCTCGAGCAGGCCTACCGGGATTCACGAGCGGGCGCCACGATGCTGCCGTGGAGCGTCGAGGTGTGTTTAGAACGCCTCGGTCGCGCCGGGCTCTACCCCGAGGAAGAGCACCAGAACGTCTAGATGACTATCGAGTGGAGTTGGTTGAGGTGTTCGATCGTATGGTCAATTGGCTGATCGGTCGGAGCGTCGATCCCGTCTGGGTTGTACCAACAAGTGGCGAGCCCGGCCGCAGTTGCGCCTGCGATGTCGGAACGTAGGTTGTCGCCGACCATTAGGACCGAGTCGATCGGTGGACCTCCCGCTTCGTCAAGAGCATGCGTGAAGAATCGACCGTCCGGTTTGGCAAAACCGATTTCGTCTGAGATGACGATCGTTGTGAAGTACTGGCTTAGGTCGAAGTTGATGAGGCGAGCACGCTGCACGCTTGAGTAGCCGTTGGACAACATGGCGAGCGTGTGGGTGCCAGCCAGCGCATCGAGAACCTCGCGAGCACCATCGAGTAGGCCTCCACTTTGGCCCAACCAATCGAGGTATGAGGCAGCAAGGGGCACGTGATCGATATCGAGGCCAGCTTTGTCAACAAGGCCTTTAAATCGAATGTCGTTGAGCGTGCTAAGTGCGAGTTCGCCTTCTTCGAGCGCGTGCCACAACGGCCGCTCGACCTGTGACAGCACGGGGAGTAGCGACTCCCAATCGTCAATGCCAGCCTCGCCAAGAGCGCTTGCGAGTGAGGTTCGCTTCGAAGCCTCGAAGTCAAAAAGAGTGTGGTCGAGGTCGAAGAATACGTGGGTAAAGGCTTGTGCCATCAGGACAGTATGGCAGCGCCGCCGGCCCGCAGTTCGATGGCGCTCCACACGTGCTCTACAGTCGTGTGATGGCAGACCTCCAGACCGCAGTGCAGGCAGCAATGGACGACGTGAAGCTGATTGAGCAGCGCGACGGCGTTACCAGAGACGGTGTCAAGGCCATCAAGGAGCGTTTGATCGAGCTAGCAAGCCGCACCGACCTGTTTACGTTCGACCGCTTCCCCCAGCCAGAGAAGGCCGGCTCCAGCTTCATGTATCGGGTCGCTCAGGACGACGACGATCGGTTTGCGCTCTATGTGCAAGCCAGTTCCGGATCGGTCGCCACACCGCCCCACAACCACACGACGTGGGCTGTCGTTGTTGGTGCCGCTGGCAGCGAACTGAATCGCTTCTACGAACGAGCCGATGTTGGTGTAACACAGGTGAGTGACTTTCTCGTCGAGCCAGGTAGTGGTGTAGCGATGCTTCCCGACGACCTTCACTCGATTCACCTCGACGGACCGAGCATCAACCTGCATTGCTACGGACTGGCGCTGGAGCGACTCGACGAGCGGGAGTACTACAGCGAGAAGACCGGCGAGTGGAAGATCTTCTCCGCAATAAGCGGCATTGTAGAAGCCCGCCCCGAACTCCTTTCCTGCTAGGCGATTCGGTGACCAGAGACATTGATAGTGCCACCCTTAGCGAATGGCTCGTAGATGGTGCCGAACTGGCGGTCCTCGATGCCCGCGAGCAAGGCGTCTATTTTGACAGCCATCTCTTTCACGCCGCGTGTGTGCCGCTGTCATCCCTTGAGCTCGATCTTGGCCGGCTCGTGCCAAGGCGTGACACCAGGCTGGTGTGGTGCGACGACGGCGCGAGCGGGCTGGCTGCCAAGGCCGTAGCGCGCTCCGAGGCACTCGGCTGGACAAACGTCAGCTTGCTCGATGGTGGAACCGCGGCGTGGGCCGCAGCAGGTCGAGAGCTGTACTCCGGTGTCAACGTGCCATCGAAAGCCTTCGGCGAGTTTGTCGAACACACTTATGACACTCCACGAATTCCGGCATCAGAACTGAAGGCGCTACTCGAATCGAATACAAACATGGTGGTGCTCGACTCGCGACCGCTACCCGAGTATCGAAACATGTCGATCCCAACTGGCGTTGACTGTCCGGGTGCAGAGCTCGTGCACCGGGTCAAAGAAGTTGTGACAGATCCAGAGACACTTGTTGTCGTGAACTGCGCGGGCCGCACACGAAGCATTATTGGAGCCCAGTCACTCATCAACGCGGGGCTCGAGAACAAGGTGGTTGCGTTAGAGAACGGAACAATGGGCTGGGAACTCGCCGGGTTTGACGTGGTACGAGGCTCGGAGGCATTTGCTGCTGATCCTGGTCCAGGAGCGAACGAGTGGGCCAGAGCCGCAGCGGCCGAGGTTGGGAACCGGTTCGGTGTCACGCACATCGACTGCGATCAGCTTGACGAATGGAAAGCCGACGAAACTCGCACCACGTTTCTTCTCGACGTTCGCAACCCAGAAGAGTATCTAGCGGGCCACCTCCGAGGGTCGCTCTCGGCTCCGGGCGGGCAATTGGTGCAGGCGACTGACGAATATGTGGCCACTCGCAATGCTCGCCTGGTGCTTCTCGACGACGATGGGGTGCGCGCCACCATGACCGCATCATGGCTTCGCCAACTGGGGTGGAACGATGCCGTCGTGCTCAGCGATGCTTTTGCCGACCAGCCGCTGTCTGAGGGGCCCGCACCGAGAGAAACGCTCGGATCTCGAGATGTACAGTCGATAACGCCAGCAGCCTTGGCCCGTCGTATAAGTGACTTCACTGTGCTCGACCTCGGCACGAGCATTAAGTACCGAAAGAAGGGCCATATCCCCGGTGCGTGGTGGGGAGTGCGGAGTCGTCTTGATGCGGCGAAGACCCACATCGGCGATGTCGATGTCATCGTGCTCACGAGCACCGATGGCCAGCTCGCCAAGGCCGCGGTCGCCGACGCAGCCCTGGTGTGGCCAGATGCCAACGTGTTTTATCTCGCGGGCGGAACGAAGTCGTGGCGGCATGCTGGCCACGACATGGAGCCGGGGTGGACCAGGCCGACGACCGAAGCGAACGACGTGTGGTACAAGCCGAACGACCACGATGACGACAGCGTCGTTCCCCAGCACATGCAGGACTACCTCACGTGGGAGATCGCGCTCGTCGAACAGCTCGACCGCGACCCAACAGTGAGTTTTCCCACCTTCTAGAAACCTCGACTCCAAAAGCAGCTGCTTTTCGACCCTGTTTTCGCTGTGAAAAGCGGCCGCTTTTCGGCGTTAGTGGGTCCGGACGGTTCCGAAGGGTTCACGGGTGATAGTTGCCGTGATGGCTACGCCGTCGGCATCAACTTCGAGCACGCTTCCCGCCACCGCGAGACGAGCGGGCACGAACCCGATTCCGATGAACTTCTTGAGTCGCGGCGACCAGGTCGAGTTTCTGATCTGGCCCGCCGGCTGACCGTCGAGCGTTGCGGGCCATGGGCTCTCGCATTCAGGCACATCGCCAATGAGCTCGACGTTGACAATGGTTCGTCGCTTCGGTTCATCGGCCAAACGTTCGGCCAGGGCCTTCTTACCGATGAAACTGTGTTCGGCGTCAATTGAAACGTATTGGCCGAGCATCGCTTCGTACGGATCGGTGTCGATGTCGTTGTCGGAGGCGTAGGAAAGCAAGCCGCTCTCGATCCGCTCACGATGATTCGGGGTGCCAGGGCCAATGCCGTACTGCTCGCCTGCGGCCATCACAAGGTCCCAGAGCTGGTTTCCTTTGCTGGCGTCGGTGAGGAAGAGCTCATAGCCGCCTTGCTTGCTCCACCCTGACCGACAGAGCACGAGTGGGATCCCTTCTATCTCAAGCGGGACATGGTGGAAGAACCCGAGTCCATCAACGAGCTCAGCGCCAAACAAGTCACGAGCTAAGTTGATCGCCTTCGGGCCTTGGATCGCAAGCGGGGATACATCGGGCTCGCAGATCGACACATCGGCGTCGCGTTCACCGGCAATGGCCTTTGCCCACAGGAGTATGTCGCCATCGGCAATCGAGATCCAGAAGGTGTCTTCAGCGACACGAAGAATGACCGGGTCGTTGATCAACAGCCCTTGATGGTCGCACATCGGCGCGTAGCGGGCGCGACCGACCGCCATTCCTTGGAGGCTTCGAGCCGAGAGCCGTTGAGTGAGTTCGGCTGCATCGGGCCCGCTGATTTCGACTTGCCGTTCAGCCGCAACATCCCACAACGCCACCCCGGTCGTGAGCCGATCATACTCGGCGTCGTGATCGCCGAACGAGGTCGGCATATACATGTGGTTGTAGACGGTGAACGCAGTTACGCCAGCTTCAACCGTTGATCGGTAAAACGGAGATTTGCGGACGCGCGAGCCGATGGTGATCTGGAACATCGGCGGACAGTAGCATCGCGCATGTCGCGCTGTCTACGACAAGGGCGGGGCACCTGCGGCGCCAGAAATCATTTGGTCGGCCACAAGGATGTCCTTATGGAAGCGCTTGTGCACCATTATCCGTTCACCCAATGACTCGCTCTTGTACCAAAGACCGCTTGCCGGGCCAATAAGCGTGCCCCTCGGAATTTCGCGCACCACCGACTTGGCCTTGGTTGTCGTCCACTTGCCGCTGTCCATAACGAGGATGCGGCGATCGGTGACTGCAATCGTGCGGTACTGATTGCTGATCATGAAAAAAATCACGCCGAGCAAAAAGAGCCATTGGCTCGCTGTTTGACCGGAGAAGACCGCCTGGATTGTCTCGCCCGGTTGCAGGTGCGCGCTCGCGTTGTTCTCGATCTTCGTTCTGATGTTCGCCATTTCGGGTTCCCTCCGTTGAGTCGACCCAAAGTTAGAGGAACGAAGGACCGTAAACCAGTTATTGCATCTAAAACTCGACTCCATGAATCAGGCACTCCGATGCTCGCTCGACTAGAACAGTTAGGTGTTCAAACCTTCCGGCGACGCCGCCGACGATACGAAGTCTGCGGGGTGGCGACTCCTTCGTGAGGCACTCATCGGCCAACGGGGTGGGCTCATGCTCGGCATGCTGGTCGCACTTGGGTGGACGGCAGCCCGGATCATGGTGCCGCGATTCATCCAGCTCGGAATAGACCGTGGTGTGCAGGGTGATGACTCGCTCTGGCGCTGGTCATCTCTCATCGCGTTGGCCGGGCTCGTTTCGGGCATCTTCCTCGGATTCCGGCGCCTCGTCGCGTTTCGGAACGCCAGATTGATCGAAGCCCGCTACCGCGATCGACTCTTCGCTCATATCCAACGGTTGCACATCGCCTATCACGATGAGACCGCAACCGGCGAGCTGATGAGCCGGGCAAACACCGATCTGCAGATGTTCCAAAACGTGGTCACGATGGTGCCGATCACGACGGGCAACTTCCTGATTGTCATTGGTGTCGTCGTCATCATGCTGTTCATGAATCCGGTTCTTGCGTTGCTCGCTCTCGTTGGCCTGCCCGCAGTCAGCATTCTTGGCCGCCGATTCTCGTCGCTGCTTCATCCGGCTTTGCTCGGCGTACAACGCGAGTCCGCAGAGCTTGCTGGAGTCGTGGAAGAGACGATTAGCGGGATCCGTGCGGTGAAGGGTTTCGGATCTGCGCCGGTGCAGTCGGCCAAGCTGGCGAAAGAAGCAGAAGACGTCTTCGAACAATCGATGATGGCCGCGACGGTCAGGGCCAAGTATCTGCCGGCGATCGAGCTGATGCCAAACCTCGGCCTCGTCGTCGTTCTCGCGTATGGCGGTCATCTCGTGCTTGAGCGCGACCTCACCGTCGGCGAGCTGGTTGGCTTCAACCTGTACGTTCTCATGTTGATTCAGCCGCTCCGAATGCTCGGCACTGTCGTAGCTCAGGGCCAGCGAGCGATTGCCGCTGGTGAGCGCATCAGCGAAGTGCTGAGCACGGCCCCGGCGATCGTTGACCCCGCGAAACCCAAGACGCTGCCAGCCCAGGGTCGTGGTGGTGCGATTCGATTCAACAACGTGAGCTTCTCGTATGCCAACGAGAGTCAGAATCCCGTTTCAGTCCTCGAAGGTGTGAACCTCGACATCAAAGCGGGCGAGTCCGTCGCGTTCGTCGGGGCAACCGGGTGTGGAAAAAGCACAGTCGCTCAGCTTCTGCCGCGCTTCTACGACGTGACGGCTGGTTCGATCACTCTCGATGGCATCGATGTGCGGCACTTGCGTAGACAAGATCTTCGTCGCGCCGTCTCGCTGGTGTTTGAAGACACGTTTCTCTTTAGTGGCACGGTCTATGACAATATCGCGTTCGCCAATCCTGGTGCCGATCGAAATCTGGTGCGTCAAGCCGCTCAACGGGCCGGTGCGCTTGACTTCATCGAAGAGCTCCCGTCCGGTTTCGACACGCCAATCGGGGAGAGGGGTCTTTCCCTTTCTGGCGGGCAGCGACAACGAATCTCAATTGCTCGCTCAGTTCTAGCCGACCCGAGAGTTTTGATCCTCGACGATGCAACTTCGGCGGTCGACCCATCGAAGGAACACGAGATTCGGGCCGCCATGAGTGAGGTGATGGGAGGACGAACCACAATCGTTATCGCCCACCGGCCAGCGACGATTGCTCTCGCAGACCGAGTAGTTCTGCTCGACGAAGGGCGCATCGTGGCAAGCGGCGACCACGCCGATCTGCTCGCAACAAACGAGCGCTACCGCGAAGTGCTAGCCGCAGAAACCGATGACTCTGACTCGGTGGAAGGCGGTGTTCGATAGTGGGTTGGCTGCAGGGTGGCGTATCCGAAGACGACAAACTCGATCTCACTGCGTCGCGGCAAGTTCTACACCGGGCGTTTCGAATGCTTGGCCCGTATCGAACGCAGGCAATAAAGGCGTTCATTCTTCTAGTGTTGTGGACGGGAACCGTTCTGGCCGGCCCGCTGCTTGTCGGCCGGGCGATCGACTCTGGCATTCGAGCGGGCGACCGGGCGGCATTGAATCTCTCCGTCGCCGGCTACCTGGTGGCGGCACTCGCCGGCTATTGGCTCTACCGCAGTGCCGTCGTGACTCTGGCCCGCGTCGGCGAAAGCTTCCTCCGCGATCTGCGAAAGCGTGTGTTCGATCGCCTGCTGGCCCAGTCAATGCGGTTCTACGACAAAGAAAAGTCTGGCGTTCTCGTATCGCGCATGACGTCAGATATCGACTCACTCGGAGAGCTTGTCCAGTTCGGTCTGTTGATGTTCACCGGAGCCTTGCTGCAACTCATTGGCACGACCGTATTCTTGCTGTTCTTGAGTTGGCAGCTCATGCTGGTTTGCTTCGTCGCAGTTCCTATCGTTGGGCTGGCGTCGATGAAGTTCCAGCGTGATTCCAACCGTGCCTTCCTCGACGTTCGTGACCGAATTGGAACCACGCTGTCGGCCCTTCAAGAGGGCATTAGTGGTGTTCGGATCGTGCAGGCATTTGCCCGAGAAGACATCGAGGCGGAGCGGTTCAGCGAGACAAACCACGAGCTGTATCAGTCGCACATGGCGTCGGTGAAGGTAGCAGCCTGGTACCTCCCCATTGTCGAGTTGGCAGGGACGATTACGACTGCGGTGGCAATTGGTTACGGAGGTTGGCTGGTGCGAAGCGACGCCCTGTCGATCGGCACTGTGGTTGCCTTTGTTCTGCTTCTCCAGGGGCTCTTCGAGCCTGTCCAACAGCTGAGTCAGCTCTTCAACCTGGTGCAGTCGGCGACCGCTTCGCTCGACAAGCTCTTCGGGTTGCTTGACGAGCCGATCGACATCGACGAGCCGGATCAGCCGACCGATTTTCCTGATCGGGGGGAGATCGCGATCGCTGGCGTCGGTTTCCATTACGCCAATGGTCCACAAGTTCTCGCCAATGTCGACATCACCATTGCCGCTGGCGAGCGGGTTGCCTTCGTCGGCCCGACTGGTGCAGGCAAGTCGACGCTCGCCAAACTGGTCGCTCGTTTTTATGACCCAACAGAAGGCTCAATTCGCTTCGGTGGTGTCGACCTTCGCAACGGTTCGCCAACCCAACTCCGTGATCGCATTCTCGTGGTGCCCCAAGAAGGGCACCTCTTCACTGGCACGATTGGCGACAACATTCGAATCGCCCGGCCAGAAGCGACCGATGACGAGGTGAGGGCCGCGCTCGCCCATATTGGGGTGCTTGAACGTATCGAAGCGTTTGAGGACGGGCTCGCAACCGACGTTCGGGAGGGAGGCAGTCGATTGTCTGGCGGTGAGCGCCAACTCGTCTCGCTCGCCCGTGCTGCGCTCGCCGATCCTGCGGTGCTTGTGCTTGACGAGGCAACATCGAGCCTCGACCCTGGGACCGAACTCATCGTCGAGCGCGCCCTTGAGACGCTCATGACCGGACGAACCGTCATTGCGATCGCCCACCGACTGTCGACTTCGCAGCGCTGCGATCGAGTGGCCGTGATCGATGCCGGTGGCATTGCCGAGCTTGGATCTCACGACGACCTTGTGGCGCAGGGTGGCGCATACGCAGCCCTCTTCGATTCGTGGACGCGCGGCCTGGCCGGTGCCGGTGATGCTCCGTCAGATTGATGCGATTAGATTGATTCGATGTTTATCAACGGTGAGTGGGTCAACGCCCTAGGTGGCAACGTTTTTGAAGTCACGAACCCGGCGACTGGTGAGGTCATCGGCGAGGTCCCCGACGGCGACGAGGCCGACGCCGTAGCGGCAATCGAGGCCGCGGCCGCGGCCTTCGGTTCGTGGTCGACGACGACCGCGCACTCAAGGGCGGCTATTCTGCGAAAGGCACACGCCCTCATGGTCGAGCGGGCTGACGACCTTGCCCTACTCATGACAACTGAGCAGGGTAAGCCGCTCAAGGCCTCAAAGGCCGAGGTCAATTACGCCGCTGACTTCTTGCTCTACTTCGCCGAAGAGGCCACGAGAGTGAACGGCACCTGGTTGCCGTCCGCCCGACCAGACCAGCGGTTCTTGAGCATTCGCCAGCCCGTCGGCGTCGTTGCCGCGGTGACGCCGTGGAATTACCCGATGTCGATGCTGACGCGGAAGATGGGCCCCGCTCTGGCCGCTGGTTGCACCATCGTGCTGAAGCCGGCAGAAGCCACTCCGCTCTGTGCGAAGGCGATCTTCGAGATCTTCATCGACGCTGGTGTGCCGGCTGGTGTGATCAACATGGTGACTACGAGCTATCCGGTGCCCGTTGGCGAAGTGTTCACGACACACCCCGATGTGGCCAAGCTGACCTTCACTGGGTCGACCGCTGTTGGTCGAGTTCTTGCCGGATCGGCGGGATCGGCGCTTAAGCGCATTTCGGTTGAGCTGGGAGGTCATGCGCCGTTCATTGTGTTCCCCGACGCCGACCCGGTCAGGGCAGCCAAGGGGGCAGCCGCCCTAAAGTTTCTCAACTCAGGTCAAGCGTGCATTAGCCCAAACCGGTTGTTCGTGCATCGTGACCAGGCTGATGCGTTCATCGGCACGCTGGTGGAGCGGGTCGGCAAAGTGAAGGCCGGCAATGGCCTCCACGAGGGTGTCGGCGTCGGCCCGCTCGTCAATGCTGTGGCGGTAGCGAAGGTGGCGGCACAGGTTGATGACGCTGTTGGTAAGGGCGCCGAGGCGCTTGTTGGCGGCCATCGACTCGACGAGGGCGATTTTGCGAAGGGCCATTTCTATGCGCCAACCCTTCTCACCGGCGTGAACGATGACATGTTGATCTATCGCGAAGAAACCTTCGGTCCAGTCGCTCCAGTCATTGTCTATGACGATGTTGATGAGGTCATCAACATGGCGAACGACACTAACTACGGTCTCGCCGCGTACGTATACACGAAGGAGTTGAGCGTCGCGATCAGGGCGTTCGAAGCGCTCCGGTTTGGCATCATCGGTATCAACGACGTCAACCCAACATCGGCCGGCGCCCCGTTCGGTGGAATGGGCGATTCGGGTCTCGGCCGCGAAGGCGGCCCAGAGGGAATCGCCGAGTATCTCGAGACAAAGCTCGGCGGCATCGCGCTCTAGTCGTCTAGCACTGTGATGCTTTAGTATCTGGGCCGTGCATCAACCGCCCGTTCTCGTTGTCTCTATTGACGGTTTGGCGCCGCGAGCGATCACGCGGGTGGCCATGCCAAATCTGACGGACCTTGCCCTCTCTGGCGCCTCGTGTTTCTCGGCGCGAACGGTGACGCCGTCGATCACTTTGCCTGCTCACACGTCCCTCCTTCGTGGCGTGTCGCCGGCCGAGCACGGGGTGATGGTCAATCGTGCGCCAGAGCACGCGATTGATGCACCGTCGTTTTTACGCGTTGCTCGAACTGCTGGGCTGCGCACGGCGGCGCTCTACAACTGGACTCTGTTCTCGTCCATACTCGAGTCGAACGCCACCGACACAAGAACAGTGATCGACGGCGGATACGACCCAGCGGAGGACGAGGAACTCACCGTTTTGGCCTGTGATTTGCTCGCTCGCCGGTCGAGCGACCTGCTTTTCACGTATTTCGCAGCCCCTGACCTCGCCGGACACGACTCCGGCTGGGATAGCGACGAGTACCGGACCGCCATCGGGGTGGTTGATCTGCAGCTTGGACGGTTGGTGGCGGCGGCGGGAGACGACTGTTCGGTGATTGTTACAACCGACCACGGCGGACTCGACAAAGATCATACGAAGAGTCGACCCATCGACCTTGAGACCTTCATGATTTTGCGATCGCCGCGCATCGACGCCGCGACGGCATGGACAAACGCTTCAATTCTCGACGTGGCACCGACGGTCGCCGAGCTTTGTGGCTTCGCGCCCGACCCAGCTTGGGTCGGCGACTCGTTGCTTGGTCGAGAACTAGATCTGACACAAGTCCTCCTCGACCTGCTGGCCGCGACAGCGTCCCAAAGCTACGGCGAGACCGTAAACATGCTTGATCACTCGCTGCAAAGCGCGGCCTTGGCCAGAGCCGAAGACGGGACGGATGACCTCGTGGTAGCCGCGCTCCTCCACGACATCGGCCATGTGCTTGGTGACGCGGGTGTGTGGGGCTTGCCAGGACACGCCGCGGTCGGTGCTCGGGCTCTGCAGTCGCTCCTGAGCCCCGCCATCGTCGAACCCGTCAGGCTTCACGTCGATGCCAAGCGGTACCTCGTGGCGACGGAACCCGAGTATCTCGAGCGGCTAAGCGAGGCTTCGGTCATGTCGCTCGGCCAGCAGGGCGGGCCATTCAGCCCCGGTGAAGTAGCGGCATTCGAGAAGGAACCGCACCACCGATCGGCCGTGGTCCTGCGGCGATGGGACGACGACGGCAAGGTTGATGGTCTTGAGATCGCGCCGCTTGAGTCGTATCGAGGACTGCTTGCAGCGGCGCTTCGCCAGCCAGCAGGCGCGAACTGGGAACGAGATGCGTGTCGCTGCTCTGAGTGTCGCGACGCCGGGAACGACCAGCATCTGCTCAACATCACTGACGTGATTGGGTGGCATGTCGTCGACGACACACAACGAAGCGACGGGCTGGTGGTGGTTGGGAATGCCAGCGGCGAGACCCACCGGTGTGAGCTTCAGGCCCCGGATCGTCTCGACCCGTTGCCGCTCACGCTGTGGGGTTCGGGACATGAGGTCGCGGCTCATGATCGGTTCGCCGAGGACCTCGTGGAGTTCGGGATCGCCCTTGAAGACAAGGTTCCGACCCGCCAAGGTGAGGTGCTGGTGTTTGCTCGCGCACTCGGCTTCGTGCGCGAGACCAACTACGGAGCTCTGTTCGACGTTGTGGCTGAGGCCGACCCCACAAACCTGGCGTACACGCCGGTTGGGTTGCCGCTCCACACCGACAACCCGTATCGACGACCGTGCCCGACGGTGCAGTTGCTCCATTGCCTGGAAAGCGCCAAACGAGGCGGTGCCAGCCAGTTCAGCGACGGCTTCGCCGCGGCCGATCGACTCAGACGCGAGTTCCCAGAAGACTTTGACCTGCTGACCTCTACCCCCGTGACCTTTCGTTACCACGGCGACGGAAGCGACCTTCAGGCGACTCGACCAATTGTTGAGATCGACTCTTTCGACAAGGTGACTGCCATTAGTTTGAATCACCGGAGTATGGAGCCGCCTAGCTCTGCTGCGGGGAGCGAGCGGTTCTATCGGGCCTACAGTCGGTTCTACCAAATGCTGTCTCAACCCGATGCCATCATCAATCTCCTTCTTCAGCCCGGCCAGTTGGTCGGCTTCGACAACAGACGGGTGTTGCATGCTCGGACGGGCTTTGACATGGCACGGCGTCGCCATCTCCAGGGCTGCTACATCGATATGGATGCCGTACAGTCCCGAGTCAGAGTGTCTCGGCCGAGCGGGCGCGAAACAGCCGGACCATTACGGCGGTTGAGCACGGCTCTGCCGGACGACGTGCGGTAGCGTCAACACATGGATCTTCTTGGCGTCCACCACGTGTCGCTCAATGTCAGCGACCTTGATCAGACTGTTGACTTCTACACCGAGGCTCTTGGTCTCGAAGTACTCGATCGTCCAGATGACTCGATTTCCGTTCCTGGAGCGTGGCTTGGTTGTCCTGACGGTCGTCAGATCCATCTGCTTCTCAACGACGTGCCTGATGGCAAGGGCCAGCACTTCGCATTCGAAGTGTCTGACGTGCCAGAGGTCGTGCAGGAGTTGGCCGCCAAGGGTGTGAAACTCAGTACCCCAAGCACGATGGCAGGCATCTGTGTGCAGGCGTTCTGTACCGATCCTTCAGGCAACCTGGTCGAGTTCAACCAGCGCCTGTAGCTGACTCGCCTTCGAACTTTGGTCTGGGTGGCGGGAACTAATGAGTGGTCTTGGTCGTCAGAGTCTGCAACGAAGCGAAACCGAGGAATCTCATGGCCGAACTGAAGAATCGAATTGGTCTACCGCTGCTGGCCCTGGCCTTCGTAATTGCGAGTTGTGGTGCTGACTCGTCGATCGAGGCCACAGGAATTACTGCGACGAGTGAAGTTGGAGGGTCTGGTGGCTCGATGGAAATGACCGAAGGACCCGGTCTTGTGCCGGAGGCGACGCCGCTGATTTCTCAGTTGACCGCGGCGCCTGATCAGATGAGCGATGCTGATCTCGTCACAATTCTCGAACAAGCCAAGCTCACGAAGTCGTGGGGATGCGGCCTTGGGTTCAGGCTGTCGAGTGAAGATCAGCACGTCGCCTTGTTCTTCTATCCGAACTCTGAGAATGCAAGCGAGTCACCAGTTATCTTCCCTGACGAAACGTGGAACGCCTCAATTCTGATTGGTAACGACCTGTTAGCAAACAACTGCGACGACGTAATTGAGCCTGATGAACCCGAGGCATACTCAGTTGCCAACTGGCCCCTGTCGGCGGGAACGCTCACGTTTACTCCACCCGATGACCCGACTTGTGTCGGCGCTTCAGTTGTCGGCACCGTTGAGGGTGCCGTTGTGGGAACCCCAACCGGTGAGGTGTCTCTCGGCTCGTTGACAATTATGAACGAGGCCTTCGGCTGCTTCGCTGGCTAGAGGCTCAAGCCCGGTTCGTCCGGCCGAGGTGCAGGGTTTGAGGTCACTTCGCTGTCGTCGAGCATGAAGCGCACCCCGTGCGTTTCGACGTCAGGAAGTTGGTCTTCGGCCGCGACGACAACGGCGATGTCTTCATCAAATGGCGTTGCCTCGTAGATGTCTTTGAGCGCGAGCATGATGCCCATGAACACCGCGCCGCTCGTGCCACCTTTGCGCCGACCGGCTTCGCGGATTGAAAACCGAATCGCCGCGTACTCTTCGGTGTCACCGACGGCCATTTCTTCGACCGGGTCGATCATTGGGGCGGCGGCGGGTTCCATCGGCCCACGTTAGTAGACCGCGGCCCCACCCCTCCCGCGCGCACCCACTCGCGGCGAACAGTAAGGAACGCTTCGCGTTCCTTACTGTTCGCTAGACGTTCTTGGGGAGCTCGGAGAACGGCATGGTTTTGTCGTTGTTTGGCTCTTTGGGGAGACCGAGGACACGCTCGCCGATGATGTTGCGCTGAATCTGGTCGGTTCCGCCGTAGATCGGGGGAGCCTGAGCGTAGAGCGCAGTGCCGGTGACCATGCCGAGGAACGGGTTTCCCGTGGCGGCGTTGAGCGCCTCGCGCTGCTCGTCGGTGTAGGCGTGCAACATACCGAAGGGGCCGAGGATCGCAAGCCCGAGGTCGCGGCTGAGGCGGACAACATCGCTCTGCTGCAGTTTCCCGATGTTCGCCATACCGGGAATGTCTTCGCCCTTTGCCCGCGCCGCCTTCACCCGAAGCGAGTTGTAGCCGGCGACGGCGTTGAGCGTGTGGAGGCGCATGAGATCTTGCCGAATGATTGGGTCGTCGAGCTTGTTGAAGCTACGTGCGAACTGCACGAGCATCGCTTCTTTCGGCTTGGGGTCCTCTGTGGCATCTTTGGCCTGAGCTGCTGGCTTGGCCTTCGGCTTGTCTGGCACAAGGTCACCGGCTCGGCGCTCGAGTTGGCCGGCAATTGTTCCTGGCGTTGCCGTAACTGCACCACCGCCGCCACCTGCGCTCAAACCAGACCGTTCGGCCTGCAGCGTCGCGTTGGCCACAGCCCAACCGTTGTTGACCCCACCGACGATGTCGACATCGCGCACAATGGCGTCAGACATGAACACCTCATTGAACATGGCGTGACCGGTCATCTCGATGAGCGGCCTCACTTCAACGCCGGACTGGTGCATATCCATAGCGAACCACGTGATGCCCTGGTGCTTTGGCGCGTCTGGATTGGTGCGAGCGATCAGCATGCCCATGTCTGCGGTCTGTCCGAGCGAGGTCCACACCTTCTGACCGTTCACGATCCACTCATCGCCATCCTTCACGGCCTTTGCCGCGAGGCCAGCCAGGTC
>JBBKWJ010000042.1:0-15920 GCA_037968895.1 Acidimicrobiales bacterium | reverse complement strand
CCACTCCTCATCCAGCTGTTCTCGGTAAAGCTTGGTTGGTTACCAACTGGCTACAAGACCACACACGATGTGATCTGGACGCAGTGGAGCACCATCTGGTTCCAGATTAAACAGCTGGCCATGCCGGTCACCGTGCTCACTCTGTTCAACGCTGCAACCTTCGGTCGCTACACCCGAGCCTCGGTTCTTGAAAACCTGAATGAGGGCTACGTTCGAACGGCCCGCTCAAAGGGCGTGGCTGAGCGCCCAGTGATCACCAGGCACGTGTTGCGAAACAGCATGATTCCGGTGATCACGCTTCTTGCTCTCTCGGTCCCACAGATCTTTGGCGGCGCGATTATCACCGAGAGCATTTTTCGAATCAACGGCCTCGGTCAGCTTCTGCTGGTCTCAATCGGCCAAAGTGACATTCCAATGGTGCAGACACTCGTCTTCATCTTTGCGGTGCTCACCGTGTTCTTCAACTTGATTGCCGACATCTTGTACGGCTTCCTCGACCCACGGATCCGATATGACTGACGTATTCGATTACGCCGATCCAAACACCGAAGACACCGCGCTGGCCGCAGCAAACGAACTCCAAGAGTTCCGTTCGCTTTGGTCAGACGTCTGGCGTCAGTTCCGACGTCACAAGGGTGCCATGGCAGGAACAATCATCCTGATAATCATCATCTTTGCTTGTTTCCTCGGTCCGATCCTGTTGACCTTCGACACCAACACCGCGGTGCTGGACGATAGGAACCTGCCCGCCGGATGGCCAAACATCTGGGGCACCGACAAGTTGGGACGCGACTACTTCGCCCGAAGCCTCCTTGCTGGTCGAATCTCATTGGCCGTTGGGTTCGCGGCCATGATCGTGTCGATCATTGTCGGCACCCTGATTGGCGTGTTGGCCGGCTTCTTCCGCCGGATCGACGGTGTCTTGATGCGTTTCACCGACCTGGTGCTTTCGCTCCCACTCTTGCCTGTACTGCTCGTGGTCATCGTGCTCTTCCGTGACTCCGTCCAGGATGCCCTCGGCGAGGGTCTGGGAATCTTCGTGCTGCTCGTCTTGATCATTGGTGGCACGTCATGGATGCAGACTGCTCGCATTGTTCGTGGCGAGGTGCTCACAGTGAAAGAGCAGGAGTTCATCCTCGCGAGCCGCAGCATCGGCACTCGTTCGCGTCGGATCATCACCAATCACGTTCTTCCGAACGTGTTGAGCCCTGTGATCGTGTCGGCCTCGTTGGGTATCGCCGTGGCGATCATCACCGAGTCGGCCGTTTCGTTCCTTGGTCTTGGCTTCCCACTCGAAATTCCAACCTGGGGCAGCCTGCTAAACGATGGCAATGGCCGGATCTCGCTAAACATCTGGCTCGTCGCCGGACCAAGCATCCTGCTGTCCCTCACAGTGATCAGTGTCAACTTGATCGGTGACGGCCTGCGTGATGCCCTTGACCCGAAGGCCCGCTCAAACGGGTAACGGCTCTTTGCTGAAGCGGCAAGCCTCAGGGCGTGTCGGTCCTGCGCACGATGCGGTCAAGTAGGTCCACTCCTGTTGCGATGAGTTCATCGGGGAAGTCATAGTCAGGGTTGTGGACTGGATCGTGCGTGACCCCAGCCCCTAGCAGCACCATGCAACAAGGGAAATGCTCGCCGAAGAGGCCAAAGTCTTCACCGTGTGGCAGACCTACGTCGGGAACGATGACGTCAAAACCGCAGTCTTCAGCCGCAGTTTGGACGAGCTTTGTGATGTGTGGATCGTTGACGTTGGCCCGGAAGTCCTCGACGATGTCAAGATCGAACTGGAGTCGATCACGCTCTGCGAACTGTCGCCCCTTCGACACAACCGCTTCAAAGAGCGAGTCGAGTCTGGCGCTGTCGACGCCGCGGATTGTGAGGTGAATCTCGCCCGCTCCAGCCGACACTCCGTATGCCGGAGACCCGATGAGCACGTGGACTGGCGTGATCACTCCGAAGGTCGGTGAGGTGAGATCGTTGTCGGTAAGTTGATCGCACTCACGGAGTAGGTCGGCGATAGCAAGCGACGGGTTTTCACCCTTGTCCGGTTCGGCGGCGTGAGCGGTACGGCCGACGTAACGAATCACCAGACTACGAACTGCGGCGTACATCGAGCCCGGTTTGACGACAACGGTGTGCAGCTGGAAGCCGGGCATGTTGTGAATAGCTATGCCGAAGTCGGGTCGGATCGGCTCAAAGGTGGGGTCGGCGAGCACCGCTGCCGCCCCGGTCCCGGTTTCTTCGGCGGGCTGGAAAAGGAGGTGCACTTTGCCCGAGAACGGGCGGACTGTTGCCAGCCGTTGGGCGAGGCCAACGAGGATGGCGGTGTGGCCGTCGTGGCCGCACTTGTGGGAAACGCCAGGTTGAGTGGAGCCGTGCCCTGCCACGTTGTGCTCGTCGATTGGCAGTGCATCGAGTTCGCTACGGAAGAGAATCGTCGGTCCGGCGACGCCCGAATCAAAGGTTGCTATTACCCCGGTTCCGCCGACCCCGGTGAGGATCTGCTCTGGCTCGAGCACTGTCAAGAACTCGATGACGCGCCGCGCAGTCTCGTGTTCGGCGTGGGCCAACTCCGGATGTGCATGGAGGTGACGTCGGAATGCGATGAGTGATTCCATATCTGTTTAGCGCGAACGCTCCTCTGCGATTGAGTTACCGCCGTCGATCGTGATGCATTGGCCCGTCGTGTAGGCGGCACCGGGCGTGGCTAGCCAAGCGATAGCGCTCGCAACCTCGTCGGGCCCGGCGCTGCGGCCGACCGGTGTAATAAGGCCTTCGGCTCGCTCATTCGGTGTTTGTGAACCAGTTTCGATCCAACCAGGCGCAACGGCGTTGACCGTAATGCCATCGGCGGCATGGTCAAGAGCGAGCGCTCGTGTCAGGCCAACCAAACCGGCCTTAGACGCCGCGTATGCGGGTTCGTGCCGCATTGCCATCACTGGTCCGGTCACGCTTGCCACAGAGATGATCCGGCCCCAACTCCTGGATCGCATATGCGGAATCACAGCGCGCGACATCAAGAAGGCAGTGTCGAGATTTCGTTCGATCGACGCTCGCCATTGGGCGTACGGCAGTTCGGTCGCCTCGTCTGCTTCGTTACTACCGGATTGGCTGACGCTGGTCATGCCTGCATTGTTGACGAGGATGTCGACCGAGCCGAGTGCAGAAACCGTTGCGGCCACAATCCGCTCGACTGTCGATTCATCTGTCAGATCACCGAAGACTCCGTGTGCGTCGAAGCCAGCTTGTGTGAGTTCGTCGACGCGGTCATGGATTCGGTCAGTTGTTGACGTGACCATGACCTGAGCGCCGAGTTCGGCAAGCATCCGTGCGGCGGCGAACCCGATGCCCGTTGGACTCCCGGCACCGGTGATCAGTGCAGTTCTGCCCTCAAGAGAAAACTGGTGCGGTATCACGCACGCAGGTTACCGCGCTCGACTGGCTCATCCGGCGGCGGGTTTGGACCGAAACAGCAGGAGGGCGGCGACGCCTAGCGGGAGGGCTGCCATGACGAGCAGGCCTCCGCCGATCGATGCATCATTGCTGGCGGACAGCGTCGACCAGAGTCCGACGCCCAGCAAGGTCGCGCTGATCGCTGCTGTCGCCAATGCGATTGTCTGCCGATTCGGTCTTTTGGTAGTTAGGAAGCTCCAGAGCACCAGAAGGGAGCCAAGAATTGCTGGCCCAATGAGCGCAGCGACGCCCGCACCAGTGAGTCCATCCGAACCTTCAAGCCGGGACTCGCCGAGCAAGATCGCAAGTATGGCGTAGGAGAGGAATCCAGTGATCGGGGTTGAGCAGGCGAGGAGAATGCCGGCAAGTCGCACCGGACGATCCCGAAGCGTGAGTGGCGGTCGCTGAGGTGGCGGTGGGGTAGCAGTAGCTGGGTTGAGTTCCATTCTTCTGAGTATGACCTGCGGCTTCCCTAGGGGAATGCGGGAAATCCCCCAAATAGAATCCAAAGATGCCTGAGGGAGACACACTTCGCCGCCTCGCCGCGAAAGTAAGCGAGAGGTTCCTTGGCGAGACGGTGCAGTCTTCCGTATTCCGCCACCCCCGGCTCGCAACGGCAGACCTCAGCGGGGCGGTTCTGACCAGCGTTGATTCGACGGGAAAGCATTTGCTTTGCCGTTTCGACAACGGAACTACGATGCATCTGCATTTGCTGATGCAAGGGCGAGTTCGAGTCTCTCCCGTACTGTCGGTGCCAGAGTGGAGGAGGCGATTCGAAATCAGATTTGAGACCGGCATCATGACCGGTGTTGACATTCCGCTGCTCCATCTCATCGACACGACGAGAGAACACCACTTCACTGGCCATCTCGGGCCAGACCTTTGTGGACCATACGATCACGAGGCAGCGATCTCCCGACTTAGCGGGGCTGGCGAAACCCACCTCAGCGCGGCCTTGCTTGATCAGAAAATCCTTGCGGGATTCGGAAACATCTATGCAGTCGAAACACCATTCATCTGTGGACTGAGTCCGTTTACCCCGGTCGCGTCGATTGACGATGTGGGGCCGATCGTCTCCATCGGTGCAGCACTGATACGGACGAACGCGGCCAGAGGACCTCAGAACACAACCGGACGTCGCCTCAATACTCCTGACCAATGGGTGCTGCCGAGTCGAATTGGATTGTGCAAGCTCTGTGGCACGAAGATCACGCGCTTAAACGGCTCCTCGACTCCCTGGCAGCGTCGCACGGCGTGGTGCCCTAGCTGCCAACCGGAGTCGGCCACAAGAGTCGACCTAAAGAGGGCATCGAAGCTTCTTGCCCTGCACCCGGCAAGGCGGTTGCTTTCTAGCGACTCGCTGGAACTCGAGGCCGACACATCGCTTCGAGTTGAGACAAACTTGTCCCGCTATAGGACGTAGGCGGCGACGCCACAGGGCCGTATGCGCCGAGCAACCAGGAGTTATGGAAATCCGGCTGGCGTGCTGGTGGATTATCTTCTGGCCCAAGCTAAATATCTGTCGAAAATGTGTCGACCTGACTGGTAATGGAAAACGGTCCAACTCAACTCTCAGACCGGTCGGGCAGCGCCTGGAGTGCGAAGCCGGGTTTGGCGCGCCTGCTTAAGGTTGTTTTCGTGCTGGCCCCAGTTACGGCCAGCGGCCTGATCGCGTTGTCGATCGGACGGGCCTATCCGCCAGACACGCTTCGTGTTCCGACGATTCTGTGGTTTCTTGGAGTTGCGGCGGTCTCGACGATCGTCTTGTTGCTCACCGAACGCGTCATACGACGTTTTGCCCCGCTGCCCGTTTTGTTGTCGCTCTCTCTGGTGTTCCCTGATGAGGCCCCGAACCGCTATGCCATGGCGCTGCGAACCGGTTCGAGCCGGAATCTGGCCAAGCGAATCGAAGAAGTGCGGGCCTCTGGAGTGGCCTTTGATTCTGAGATGAGTTACGCGGGCCAGATGCTTGAACTCTTGGCCATGCTCAGTGCGCATGATCGGCTGACCCGCGGCCACTGTGAACGAGTGCGCGCATACACCGACCTGATCATTGCGGAGATGGGCCTCGGCGAAAAGGATGCAAACCAGCTTCGATGGGCTGCGTTGCTGCACGATCTTGGGAAGCTGATGGTCCCAGCTAAGATCCTGAACAGTTCAAGTCGACCAGACCAAGATGAGTGGGAAGTCCTCAAGTCACACACATGGCAAGGGGAGCGCCTCGTAGCTCCGTTGGCCCCGTGGCTCGGCGAATGGGTCGCGGCTGTCGGCCAACACCACGAGCGCTGGGATGGTGGCGGCTATCCGGCTGGCCTGGCTGGCACGGATATTCATTTGGGTGCCCGAATCGTTGC
Organism: Acidimicrobiales bacterium; assembly: GCA_037968895.1. Classification (GTDB taxonomy): domain Bacteria; phylum Actinomycetota; class Acidimicrobiia; order Acidimicrobiales; family SZUA-35; genus JBBKWJ01. Next base: position 10,110 of record JBBKWJ010000042.1, on the reverse strand, counting down.
CGTCGCGGATGCCTATGACGTGATGACCTCGGCCCGTTCCTACAAAAAGCCGATGACCAGCGCTATTGCGCTTGAAGAGGTTGCGAGGTGCGCTGGTTCGCAGTTTGATCCAGATGTGGTGCGTGCCTTCCTCGCCGTTGGTGTGAGTCGGCTTCGTTTCGTCGCTGGGCCCCTGAGCTGGCTGGCGTCGCTCTTTGGACTGCCATCGGTCACGGCAGTCTCTGCGCCCGTCATGGCCTCGGTCGCTGGCACAGCTGGTGTCGCGATTGTTGGAGCTGTCTCTTTGGTAGCCCCACTCGCCGTGCCATTTTCCGAACCAGCGGCTCTCGCATTCGTCGATCAAGAGTCGGAAACCGCAGACTCCACAGAGTTCTCGACCACTAATGAATCGGAACCAGGCGGTGACGCTTCAGATGGTGACGGTTCAACCGGTGCAACAATCGGTGAGGACAGCCCTACGACAGTGGGTAGCTCGACATCGACATCAGTCGACACATCGCTTGAATCAACCGAGACCACGACAAACGGACCGACGAAGGCCAGTACGACAGTCGCAACCACCAGAACCAGCACCTCTTCGACACCGCGCACGACAGCCGCGCCTGGCACGACCACCGCGCCGGCCACGACGACGACCGTCGCGTCCACCGGCGGTGCTGGTTTGTTGATCAGCGAGTTCTCTGCTGCCGGAGCCAATCCGTCCGGCGATTTCGTTGAGCTCTACAACGCGTCAGGCTCCGCCGTTTCGCTCGCTGGCGTTTCGGTTCGGCTGCTCAGCTCAGGAGGGCAGTTCGAGAGCGTGCCGCTCGGATCTGGGACGCTGCCAGCAGGTTCGTTCTTTTTGCTCGCCAGGGCGGGTTCGTCTCTGGCTGGGGGTGCGGATCGCACATTCTCGAGCTCGTTGCCGCTTTCCATCGCAATCGGGATTGATGGAGGTTCTGGCTATATCGACGTGGTTGGGACGCGCGCTCGGACCGAGAAAAAGCCATCGATCGTTGCCGCCTCGTCGATAGCCGAAGGGACTGGGGTGCCTCCGTTCGACCCGGGATCGACGTCGAACCCGCAGAGCTACGTCCGGCGGAATGCGACGAGTGGCGGAAGTTGTGTCGACTCAGGAAACAACTCGAGCGACTTTGTAAGGAAGTTCCACGCCGCAGGCGTTACGCCTACAGCTTCTACGGCTGGGTCGTTTGGCTGCGGCTCGGTCGGGTCGACTCCTGGAGTGCCGAACCACCTTGTGATTTCTGAGATCCGGACGGACGGGCCTGGCAGCGGATCTAATGAGTTCAGCGAGTTGTTCAATCCAACTGCATCACCAGCTCCGCTTGCGGGGATGCGACTGATCAACGATGAGGGCGAGGTGCAGTTCATATTCAGCACTCAAGTTTTAGCGCCCGGTCAGCACTTCCTTCTCGCCCATCCCAACTTCGACGGCCCCGCACCTGACGCTACCTATCTCGGCGGTGGCATCAAGAACGGTGGCGGAGTGACGCTCGAATACATTGCTGGCGGAGTGGTTGACCGGATTGCCTTCGGTTCAAGCAGTCCAGAATTGCCGCCCCTCGGAGGGCGGCTCCACCATAGCTACACACGCCGATTCGGCGGCTGTATTGATACCGGTGACTACTATGTCGATTTCGAGCACGCGCTGACGCAGAGTCCGCAGACATCTGCGTCAGCAGCACAATCCTGTTAGAGCTACCGGGAGCCGTGCCCGGGCTCAGCGGCCCAGTTGTGCGCGTACGGCACCGCCGGGAAACTCAGCGTTGTGCACGTTCACGTAATATTCGCTGCTTTCACGCAGTGTGATATCGGCCGCCAGCTCGGCGTCGCCTGTGTCAATGCAACCAGACGAACTGCCGTTGGTCGGAGCTGAGAGCGTCACGACGACAGGGCCGTTTGATCCGGCTGATGCCTCGTGGATATGCGCCGCGGTGGCCGGTCCAATCTTGGCGACGTTGAGCACGTAGCAAACCACGCCTCCACCGGTGGAGAAGACATACGCTTCGCCACGACCGTTCGGATCGCCGACAATGCGATTGTTGGTCGCATTGCTGTTGATCTCGGCCCGCCCGCTAAATGAGCCCTCCGTCTCTGCGCCAGCGTGCGCGGCGCCGGCAATTCCAGCCAGTCCGAATACCAGGCCTCCGGCCAGTCCGAGTGCCGCTATCGCGGCAGTGGACTTCTTCGGTGGTTTCATTTTCATGTTCATGCTGGTCCTCCAAGAGGGTTTGAGTGGGTGGACTACTAGTTCGTAAGCCCTATGCGCCCGGATTGGTTTTCTTTCGCGATTTCTTCTCAACCGCGGCGTGCGCTTGGGTCACCACGCATGTCGACGCAGCCGGGTATGGTCAATAGGGTCCTCTGCTCCGTGATCACCAACCGCTCGTTGGCCCGCCGGCCCGACAGCACTGTGATCTAGCCTGCGAACGCTCTACGTACAGGCTGCAGAAGTAGTCAGCGCTTCTTGATAAAGCGATCGACTCTCGGTCCATCCGCCTCGAAATTCGCGGCGCGTCGGCGATATGTGTGAAAAGAGATAACTCAGTATGAGTGGCAATGAAACCAGGCTCCGTGCGATCAACGCTGTTACCAGCCGCAGCGTGATGCCCCCAGGCTCGCCCGGAGCACCTTTAAGCGAAATCTGGGGCTGCGACGTGTTCAACCTCGCGACCATGGAAGAGTCCCTCTCGAAGGGCGCCTTCAAGGTAATGAAAGCCGCCCGTCAGACTGGGGCGCCACTAGATTCGGCGACCGCCGATGTCGTAGCTGCAGCCATGAAGGACTGGGCTATCGCCAAGGGAGTCAAGTTTTTCTCCCACATTTTTTACCCGCTCACCAACATCACGGCCGAGAAGCACGACGGGTTCATTGTCATCAACTCCGAGGGCCATGCCATCACCGAGTTCACCGGGAGCTTACTGATCAAGGGCGAGCCCGATGGTTCGTCGTTCCCCAATGGCAGCCTGCGCACCACCAACGCGGCGCGAGGCTATACGTCATGGGACCCGACCAGCCCGGCATACGTCATGCACACGGCCAACGGCGCAACGCTGATGATCCCATCAGTCTTCATGTCGTGGACAGGGGAGTCGCTCGACAAAAAGATTCCGCTCCTGCGTTCCAATGCGGCTATGAGCAGCGCGGCCGAACGCGTGCTATCACTCATGGGCGAGACCGACATCGAGCCGCTGAATGCCAGCTGCGGCTCTGAGCAGGAGTACTTCCTGATTGATTCACACTTCGCGAACAACCGTCCCGACCTCTTGCTGACCGGCCGCACGCTGTTCGGTGCGCCGTCGCCTAAGGGGCAGGAATTCGATGATCACTACTTTGGAGTAATTCCCGAACGTGTGCAGATCTTCATGCAGGATTTTGAGGACAAACTGTTTCGTCTCGGGGTGCCAGTCAAGACCCACCACAACGAGGTCGCGCCCGGTCAATTCGAGCTTGCGCCATATTTCGAGGCGGCCAACGTCGCCGCCGATCATCAACAGCTGATGATGACAACTATGCAGTCGACCGCGAAGGCCCACGGGTTCACTTGTCTCCTTCACGAGAAGCCATTCGCCGGGCTTAACGGCTCGGGCAAGCATGTCAACTGGTCGGTCGGCAACTCCACCCAAGGCAATCTTCTCGATCCAGGAAGCACTCCGGCTGAGAACCTCTACTTCTTGCTGTTCTGCGGCGCGGTCATTCGTGGTGCCCATCTCTACGGGCCTCTGCTCCGCTCCGTTATCGCGACGGCCAGCAACGACCACCGTCTTGGGGCCAACGAGGCCCCACCTGCGATTCTGTCGATCGATCTCGGTGAATTTCTTGAAGAGATCTTCAACGACATCAAGAATGGCAACTCGTCTGCTTTCAGCGAAGACGACACGATGGACCTCGGCCTCGCCGAGATCTTGCCGTTCGGGCGTGACCCGGGCGACCGTAACCGCACTTCGCCGTTTGCGTTCACTGGCAACCGATTTGAGTTCCGAGCCGTTGGCTCGTCGAGTTCGGTGGCCGGACCGCTCGTCGCGATGAACACGATGATGGCTGATTCGCTTGACTGGATTGCTGATCGCCTCGAAGCCGAGCTAAGCGCTGGCACGTCCAAAATCAAGGCAGTTGCGTCGGTGCTCAAGGAACTAATGGAACTTCATAGCGCCGTTATTTTCGCTGGTGACGGTTACTCCGAAGAATGGCACCGTGAGGCCGAAGCACGTGGCTTGCGCAATTTGCCTACGGCCGCCGATGCGCTACCCGTTTTCCTCGAGGACGATGTGGTCAGCCTGTTCGAACGCACCGAGGTGCTTTCACCGGTTGAGCTTGAGAGTCGCTACGAGGTCTACTCCGAGCAGTACATCATGTCGATCGCGGTGGAGGCGAGAACGACCGTAGAAATCGCAAAGACGTCGATCTACCCCGCTGCGATGTCGTACCTGTCGCACCTTGCCGAGACAATCCACCGCGCTTCGACTCTCGGCGTCAAACTCGACACCACAACGGTGAAGACGATCGGCAAAGAGATTGACGCGATGCTCGCTGCGGCGAACCAGTTGGCTGAGGCGATAAGCGTCGACGACTTCGAGACGATCGAATCCCACATGCGCTACAGCGCCGACACGATTAGACCGTTGATGGCCGAGGTCCGCGAACACGCCGACCGTCTCGAAACCGAAGTAGCCGACGAGTACTGGCCGCTTCCGAAGTACCGAGAGATGCTCCTAATCAAGTAGAACTTCTGCTTGACGCATCGCAGCTTCGACGAGACGCTCCGAAAGTTGGAGGTGTCCTCGCGACTCGGACTTTGCGGCAAGAAGTGCTGTATCGGCTTCGCGAATCAACATCGCGAAGCCGATCGAGTGCTCGTCGCTCACAGCCAAACCACCGCTCACTCCGAGACTTGTTTCAGCGAACTCGAAGAGGAGTCGCTCGCGGAGTCCGAGAAGGACTCGGTTCGCGCTACGAATACCTTCGTCAACGTCGCTCACAGGTAGTGCGACAATAAACTCGTCACCGCCGAGTCGGCCTACGAGATCATGATCTCGCGTGAGTTCTCCGAGCGCCTCGGCGAGTACGACTAGTGCTCGGTCACCACGAGGATGACCGAAGGTGTCGTTGAACTCCTTGAATCCGTCGAGGTCGAGCGCAAGGACTGCGAGACGCTCGTCGCCGCGAAGGGCGCTCAATTGGTCCTTGCCGCGACGAGAGATCTCACGTCTATTGGCCAAGGACGTCAACGGGTCGGTGGAGGCTGCGCGTTCGAGCGCCGTAATTGGCTCGCTCACGCGCCACAAGACCCCGAGTGCAAGCAGTACGAACAGTCCGCCGCCGAGGGTGATGTAGAACGTGAGACGCTGTTGTTTGGCGACAATCTGCGTGAACTCGGACTCCGACGCTCGAATGACTACGTCCCAATCGAGGCCTTGATCGGCTGGCATCGCTTGGCGAAGAACGAGATCGTGGCCGTTCTCACCTTTAACTCTTGTTACCGTCCGGCGGGCGTCGGCGGCCGCGTTGGGAACACCCAATTCAGACGTTGTGAGCAGACGGACAGTCCCGTCTGCTTCAACCGAAACCTGTTCTTCGTAGCGAGATGGAGCGGCGACGATCGTGTCGCCGGATACGACGAATGCCTCGCCAGTTTCAGTTTTCAAAATCTCGTCGAGGAAGGCAGAGAGCCCACTGAGCTCAACATCCACACCGACCACCGCCACGACTTCGCCATCGACGCGCACGGCTCGGCTGGCGGTTACGCCCGGTTGTTGCGAGGAGAAGAAGACGTAAGGATCGGTCCACACGGTTGATTGATCATCAATCGCCAACTCGTACCAGGGTCGTAGCGTCGGGTCGTATGAGTCATCCAGGATCGTCTCGGTGGAGGTGAGTTCGAAGGAATCGTCGAAGTGTTCGACGATTACGGTCGGCTCTTCGCCCACGGTGATTCGCTTCGTTCGGAAACCGTCGCCCTCGGTGGCGACGAATACAAACGACCCATCCGGGTAGCCCACGAATGTGCCGGTCATCTGCGGCATCACCAACAGTTGTGTATATAGGTATCGCTCAAGTCCAGGACTCGACGTATCGACGAGACCAGCTGCCAGCAAACGGGCCGTGATCTCGACTGATTGCTCTGCTGGCCCGAGGTGTCGCTGAATTGTCTCGATAGTGGTTTCCCCATCCTGAACGATCGCGTCCGCCGCCACCGACATTGAACTCTGACGGGCCGAGAAGCCGCCGACGGCGATCGCAAACAGCTGAATCAAAACGATCAAGGTGAGCGCAACAACGATGTATTTGTTTCTCTGCGAACGAGGGAGCGAAATGGCCATAAGGATTCCCTATGAATATCGAACACACTTTGCCCCACCTTTAGATCCGGCTCCTCATTCTCCAGGGATGGTCGGCTTCGAACGAGGGCTGCTACAACGTTCCCATGGCTTGGTTCTCCGCTCACACAATCTCGGCCTCCACGGTGCCGGTGGCTTCGTCGCGGATCTGGGAGATTCTGACCGATCCGACTTCGCTTGCTGAACTAACGCCCTTAGTACGATCGATTGAGGCCTCCGGTTCTCAGTGGCTCTGGACACTCAACGGGATCGAGGCTCTGGGTATCAAGGTCGAGGCGACGTTCACGGAAAGCATGACCTTTACCGAAGGACGTCAGATTGTGTTCGCTCACGACCCGCCGAAGGGCCGCAAAGAGCGGGCGGCCGTCGACGGTATCTATGACCTCACACCAGCGGGAGCAAAGTCGACCGACCTAAAGGTTGACCTCACGTTGTCAGTTGAGCTTCCGCTCCCGCGCCTCTCCCGACACGCGGTCGACCGGGTACTCTTGACGACTATGCGGGCAACGGGGAAACAGTTCGCGTCAAACCTTTACGAGAGACTAGGCCTCGACCCCGCCACCGCCACGATTGATGAACTCGCACATGATGCGCCTGACCGTGATCGCAGTTCATCATCGAGACGGGCGCAATGAGGAAGATCTGGATTCATCGAGATGTCGGGGCGCCGGCCGCAGATGTGTGGACTCTAATTGCAGAGCCCGAGCACTGGCCGAGCTGGGGCCCTAGCGTTCGTAGCGCCAAACTAGACGGACCGAAGCTTGAATGTGGCGCGAATGGTGTCGTTACGACGGCCTTCGGCGCCCGACTGAAGTTTGAGATCACCTCATACGCCGAGGGCTCTCGTTGGGCTTGGAACGTAGCGGGCATCGAGGCTACTGATCACCTTGTTGAGCCGATCGAGGACGACTGGTGTCGGGTCAGCTTTGGGGTTCCCTGGGCTGTGGCGCCGTATGCGGCTATCTGTGGCATTGCCCTACAACGAATAAAAACAATCGCAGAGAGACCTGAGGCACGCACATGAGAGTGGCAGTTATTGGATCTACGGGGTACGTCGGTGGACGACTAATACCCGAACTTCTCGAAGCCGGTCATGAGGTGCGTTGTGTGGCACGGACGCCTGAGCGCTTATTGGGTTACCCATGGCGCACCAAGGTCGAGGTGATGGCCGGAGACGTCCTCGATAAGGAGTCGCTTGATAACGCACTCGCAGGTATCGAGGCCGTCTATTACCTCGTCCATGCCATGGGGCATTCTGGCGACTTCGAGAAAACTGATCGAATCGGCGCCGAGAACACGCGCCTGGCGGCTGAAAAAGCCGGTGTGTCGAGAATCGTGTACCTCGGTGGGCTTGGCGAAGACGATCCGGAGAGCCTCTCGAGTCACCTGGCTAGCCGGCACGAGGTCGGACATATCCTGGCTGCAGGCACCATTCCTGTAACCGAACTGCGAGCCGCAGTCATCATCGGTTCTGGTAGCGCATCATTCGAAATGCTTCGCAACCTGGCTGAGGTACTTCCCGCCATGATCTGCCCCCGGTGGGTCACATCGACCAAGTGCCAACCAATCGCCATTGCCGATGTGCTCCACTATCTGGTGGGCGTGCTTAACTTGCCCAGCACCGAAAGCTCGATCTTCGAGATCGGTGGACCCGATGTTTTGACCTATCGCGACATGATGGACCGATACGCAGTTTGTGCCGGGCTACGACCCCGCCTGATCATCCCGGTGCCGATCCTGACACCGCGCCTCTCGTCTCACTGGGTGAATTTGGTGACCCCACTTCCATATGGGTTGGCCCGCCCTCTGGTCGACAGTCTCATCAACGATGTTGTGGTAACCCCGGAACGCGATATTCGGCAGGTGATCGAGCACGATCCTTACACTCTCGACGAAGCAATCAAACGGGCGCTGGTCGTTGTCGGAGACCTTCAGATCCAAACCAGCTGGATGGACAGCGCACCGGTCGGAACGGCGGCTTCACCGATGCCGCAAGACCCGGACTGGGCTGGCGGGACCATCTACCAGGACATCCAGGAGGTCACCACGTCGACGAGTGCAGAGGCGCTTTTCGCAACAGTCTCAGGCCTCGGCGGTCATCGCGGTTGGTTTGTGGCCAACGTGCTGTGGACACTGCGAGGTTGGCTCGACAAAGTGATCGGTGGCGTCGGTATGAGGCGTGGACGACGACATCCCGACGACTTGCGAGTTGGTGATGCGCTCGACTTCTTCAGGGTGGAGGCATACGAACCTCCATCACTGCTCAGGCTTCGAGCAGAGATGAAGGTGCCTGGTGATGCCTGGCTGGAGTGGCGTATCACTGAGACGCCGGATGGCGAGACACAGCTGCGACAGCTGGCGCGGTTCCACCCACGGGGCATCACCGGCAGGACCTATTGGTGGGCGCTCCTGCCGATTCACAAGATCATGTGGAAACAATTGGCAGAGCGGATCGTTAGTCGGACTGAACCCGTAGTTGGGTGAAGAATCGAGACCAGTGACCAAACCAAAGGCGAAACCCTCAGCAGCTGGCGATACCACCAAGGCCCGCATCGTCCAGGCAACGCTGACTACGCTCACGCAGGACGGCATCGTTGGCACAAGCGCGCGGTCAATCGCCCGTGCTGGTGACTTCAACCAAGCGCTGATCTTCTACCACTTTGGCTCCGTGGACAATGCAATTGTCGCCGCCGTGTCGGAGATGGGAGCACGGCGGGTGCAGAACCACCGGTCAGAACTCGAACAGGCAACGTCGCTCCTGGAGCTAGTCCGCATCGCTCGACGGCTGCATGACGACGACTCGACCAGTGAGAATATGACGGTGCTGGCCCAAGCATTCGCCGGTGCTGTCGGGAACGATGAGATGGGTCCCAAGCTCTACGCGGCGCTCGAACCGTGGAGTCAGATGCTGTCTGAAACAATTGACAGGGTAATGGGCGATTCTCCTATCACGCAGATCATGCCAAATCGCCAAATCGCCGACGCCATGAGCGCTCTCTTCTTGGGAATCGAGCTCCTCGATGACCTCGACCCGAGTCGCAAACAAGCGGAATCGATGTTTGACTCGATGGACGCTCTGGCGGGGTTGCTCGGTCCGTTGCTCGGGTGATGACCCGAGCTTCTCCTATAGTCGAGCGAGCTAATGAAGCGACAGAAACAAATTCCTTATGACTGACGAGGTCAACGCCAAGAAAGAGAACTCAGCCGAGCAGTCCGAGCGTCGCCACGACGTCCGGTCTGCTATCGCCGGTGGCGTTGCAGCAGCGATCGTCGGTTTCGCAGGCATGGCCGTCGTGGGGACGGCGAGCAGCTTCGAAGCACGTCGACTCCTCGATTCGGTGCTCCCAACGGTTAGGTTCGCAGCGTCGGCCTACGTCGCCGGTGGAGCAACGATTCTCGCCCTGATGCTCACGCTGATTACCTTCAGCATCAGTAACGAGCTTGAGTTCAGGGAGAGCCACTACAAACGAATCCGCCAGATTGCCGGACTCACCACCATCGTCATCAGCGCATCGGTGCTCCTTTTGATGTTCCTTAGCTTTCCCATTGGCGAAGCCGACGTCGATCGAGGCTGGTATCTCTGGGTCTACTACGCCATCCTCCTCGGCGGAGCAGCCACCGGCGGCACGTTCATAGCGATAATCTTGATGCTCTACTACGCCATCCGAGGACTCATCGGCGTAGGCCAGAACCCGGAAGAAAGCGCTCTGGTCGTCACCGAAGACTAAATCGGCAGAGTGCGACATCACTGAACCTGGTCAGACATACTGTT
>JBBKWJ010000041.1:0-5126 GCA_037968895.1 Acidimicrobiales bacterium | reverse complement strand
GGTTCCTTGTCTGGCATCCTCTCAATGGCCCCCGAGATTCCTGACGGCCCTGGTCCGAGAATCAGCGAGTAACGAAGGCGGGTGGAGCCAGCAATCGACGCAACGTCGAAACACCATTGCGCCCCTGGATTCTCGGCATCGGACGTGACCCAACCGAAACGCTTGCCTTCGTCATACACGTGCACGAAACACGACACATCCCATTCGCCGATAGCGGAGTGCACATTTGACCCAATGAACTCAGCCCCAAGCGACGGGCCATCCACGCCATCGGTCCAGCGAGCCCCGCGAAACTCCTCGCTGAACTTCGCTGGCATGTTGATGTCGGTGATGGCGGCCCACACCACTTCCGGCTTGGCCTTGATGTCAACCTCAACAACAGTTCCTGGCCCGTCAGCAAGACAAGCCGGGGCACTCGGCCCAGAAACCCACGTGTGGCCGTAGTGATCGATGAAGCTGATTTCACGTGCCGGGAGACGAGGTGCCTTCTTAAACTCAGTGCCCTTGGTCCAAGCGACGGGGATCATCGCAATCGGTGTGTTCTCTGCCGGTATGCCTAACAACTCAACTAGCTCAGCTTGTTTTCCCAGGATCGCCGTCGTCCACGCGGTGCCGAGCCCACGAGCTCGTAGCGCAACGCATAGGCTCCAGACCGACTGGATCACCGAGTCGAAGAGTCCTGGCCGTCCGCTGCCATCATGGATTCCGACGATCGTAGGAATCACAATCGCTGGCACCTCGGCCAGGTGCTCAGCCAAGTAGGCCGCCGACACCATGACTTTCTCTTGCGGGTGTCCGGTGCCGGCAATCTTGTCTCGAGCTTCAATCATGAACTCACCACCGGTTGCCATGTAGAGCTCGGCGATCTTTGCCTTCACCGCCGGGTCTCGGACGATTACCCATCGACGACTACCCTGGTTGCCTCCGGACGGCGCCTGCTCGGCGACATCGATGCAATTAAAGATCAGATCGTTGTCGACTGGTCGCTCGAGGTCGAGTCGAAGCCGAACCGCCCTCGTCGTTGTGAGCGCTTCGTCAACAGAAGTTACGTCGATGTCCATCGATTGTCCCCTTACCTCTGGCCAAGTATTCGTCGGCGACCGCCGGCGACGCAATTCGAGCCTAGCTACGAGAGGGTTCGTCACCGACCGGTGCTCTATGCTCGCCCCGATGGGAGTCAAGCGAGCATGACGAGTGACAAAGAAACTCCGAGCCTCGAGGTTCTGAAGGCCATCGAGCAGAGGATCTTGTGGCTTGCGACCCGAATGATCGATCACGCGAACCAGCGTGAGGCAGGCGACGTCAAGGTTGGTGGCCATCAGGCATCGTGCGCCTCCATGGTGTCGATAATGACAGCACTCTGGTTCGCCCATATCGGGCCAGAAGACAAAGTTGCGGTGAAGCCGCATGCATCGCCCGTGTACCACTCCATCAAATACCTCACGGGTGAGCTCGACCGTTCATATCTCACAACCTTGCGCCAATTCGGCGGCCTCCAGGCCTACCCGTCGAGAACGAAAGACCCCGACGTCGCCGACTTCTCGACTGGCTCGGTCGGCCTTGGTGCCGTTGCTCCTCTGTTTTCAGCGCTCACCCGACGCTACGTCGACGCCCACTTCGGTCAACGCCCTGGCGCACGCTTCATCGCCACCGTTGGCGACGCCGAGCTCGACGAAGGAAATGTCTGGGAGGCAATTGCCGATCCGACGACAGAAGGCCTTGGCAATGTCACGCTGGTTGTCGATCTCAACCGTCAGAGCCTCGATCGGGTTATTCCCGACATCCACGCCACGCGCTTGCAGAAGTTCTTCGCTGACGCAGGGTGGCATGTTGTCGAGGCGAAATATGGGCGGCAGCTCACAGCTGCATTCGAGTTACCGGGTGGCGATCTTCTTCGGGAACGAATCGATTCCATGTCGAATGAGGCCTATCAACAGCTGTTCGGGCTCGACGGTCCAACACTACGGTCGACCATTTCGGCTGGTGCTAACCCAGACTTGGCCGCGCTCTTCGACAGCTACGACGACGATGCTCTCCGCAGCCTCGTAACCGATCTCGGTGGGCATGACCTCGGCCTACTCGTGGACACATTTCGAGCCTGCGACCGTCACCAAGAGCAGCCGAGTGTCGTCTTCGCGTACACCGTCAAGGGCCACGGTCTTCCGATGGCAGGAGATCCGATGAACCATTCGGCGCTCCTGAGCCAAGACCAGATCGAGCGCCTGCGATCAGATTCTGGCCTGACGATGGAAACAGAGTGGGACCGCTTCGACCCAATGAGTGACGAGGGCCGCGTGTGTTCCCGAGTCGGTGCCTCAATCAACAACCCTGACCCGACACCACGACCAATCGTCGTAATTCCGCCCTCAACCAGCCCAGTTACCACGAGCGGCTCAACGTCGACCCAGGTCGCCTTCGGGCGAACTTTGACCGCACTCGCTTCGGTTGACGGCGTTGGCGAGCGAATAATCACAACCGCGCCCGATGTATCGATCTCAACCAACCTCGGTGGCTGGATTAACAAGAAGGGCGTGTTCAGCCCGGATGTTCGCGATTCCCACGGCGGCGCTGAGCGACTACTGAAGTGGGCGCCAGGGCCAACAGGGCAGCACATCGAACTCGGTATCTCCGAGATGAATCTGTTCATGCTGCTCGGCCAGCTTGGTTTGAGCTACGAGCATCACGGCGAGCAGCTTCTCCCAATCGGCACGGTCTACGACCCCTTCGTGCTCAGAGGTCTCGACGCATTTGTCTACTCGCTCTACAACGGTGCCCGGTTTGTATTGGCTGGCACACCATCTGGCGTCAACCTCGCGCCTGAGGGAGGCGCACACCAATCGACCATCACAGCATCGGTTGGTATGGAGTTACCTGGCGTGCACTACGCCGAGCCGGCTTTCGCTACTGAGGTCGACTGGCTCCTCTGCGACGGGCTCACACAGCTCACCGCCCTAGACGGCGAATCGACCTACCTTCGGTTGTCGACCAGACCAATCGATCAGGGTCCGTTCTCCGCCGCCCTCGAAAGGTATGGCGAGGCACCACTCAGAGCCCTCGTTCTTGAGGGCGGGTATCGGCTACTCGACGCTCCCCCCACTGATCGACCTGGCGTGACCCTCGTTAGCACCGGCGCCATGGTTCCTGAGGTTCTTCTTGCCGCACACATCCTCGACGATGAGGGCGTCGACGCGACTGTCGTCCACCTCACCAGCCCAGATAGGGCGTACCGGAGCTGGCATAGCCGTCACACTGATGGGGCGCGACAGGCAACGAGTATTGGCTCGGCAAGTTTGCTCCATCAGCTCATACCGCCTCCTGAACGCAATCGCCCTGTCGTCAGCACCATTGACGCGGCGAGCCATACCCTCGCGTGGATCGGCTCAGCAATTGGCGTGCGTCAGATCGCTCTCGGTGTCGACCGTTTTGGCGAGTCTGGCACAATTCCGGATCTGCACAACGCGGTTGGCATTTCCGCCAATCACATCGTGAATGCGGCGCTGTTGTCGATCAACGACACCAACTGAAGGCTCAGAAAACCCTTACGAGGGCAGACGACTCGCAAACGCGGCACCGATAAATGCCACACCCGCTGACAGAACAAACACCCAAGTGAACGAACCGGTGGCGTCGGCGATGGCGCCGCCAATCTGGGGTGAGATCATCTGGGTCGCCCCAAACGCGAGTGTTGCCGCGCTAAACGCTGGCCCGTATGTGTCTTGGTCGGTGTTGTCGACGACGTGAGCGATGATAAGCGCTGGCATACCTGAGAACATCAGACCGATCCCAAGCGACGCGATCAGAACCCATGGTTGTTTTCCAGTTAGTACCAGAAGGCCGCAGAGGCCAAACAACGTGAACGCCGAAGTAAGAGTTGTGCGACGACCAATTTTGTCCGAAAGCGGGCCGAGGGCCATGCCGCCAAAGGCGGCTCCCACGCCAATGAGCGAGAACATCGCTGCGGCCTCACTGGTGGAGAATCCTGCGTCATCGGTCAAGCGAGCTACCAGGAACCCAAGCACGAGGATGTAGGCGAAGCCGAATGCGGCATAGGCGATCGTGACCGGGACCCAGGCAACCACCGTCTTCAGGGCACTTATGCCACCGAAGCCACCAGCGGTACCGGGGCGGTCGCCCTTGGATCGGAGGAATACGAAAATGCCGATGAGCACAACAACCGCGATCGAGAATTCAATGCGATACAGCGTCTGCCATATCTCGTCTCCGTCGCTTCGACCTTCGAGATACTTGGCCATCTGCCCGGCGAACACGATGCCGATTCCTATGCCAGATCCGACGAGCCCAACCGCCATGCCAGCCCGGTTCGGTGGCAGGGTCCTCGCCGAGATGGCGGGCGCCGGGATCCAGATCACTGCACCACCAAAGCCCATCGCGGTCAGCGCAATTGCGAGCATCGGACCAGACGGCGCAATTGCTGCGAGCCCGAGAGCACTTGTCGAGATGACCATCCCTGTCCGGATGAGACCAACCAACGACATGTGAGATGCAGCCCACGACACGGCGAGTGTGCCAACCAAGTACGCCGTGACGTTGAGCGTGCCAAACAGTCCAGCGAGCGTATTTGAGCCTCCGAGAAGGTCGTCGCGGGCACCGGGCAACACAACACCCCACGTGAAGCGGCCAAATGCTTGGGCGACGCAGGCCGACGCCATTATTAGAGGAATGACCAGCCACACGCTTTCGGAGCGGCTCGTATCGCGTTCGGTCGTCGGGGTCGGCGTACGGTCACTCATTGCTGGATCACCATCGGGAGCCTACGCGCCCCTCGACAGCGACTCCCAATCCGCTAGCTCAGCCTGCGATTAGCCAGCAAGAAACTCTCGGCGAGTCGGCGCCTCAAGCGTCCGTGAAGGCTTGCCCGCAAAGGCCAGAATCTTCTCAAATGCCCCGTCCCGGCCAAGCACTTCGTCTGAAGTGGCGAGCAGAGAACCAAGCTCGGCAAACGAGCGGGCGATGTCGGCGTCGGCCACCGATCCGGCTTCGAGTCCGCGGATGACTGCGGCGACGACATCGTCAGCGTCTGGCTCGACAGTGTGTCCGAGACGCTCAGCCTCAAGCTCGCGTGATCGAGCCTGGTCGGTCATCCTCGTCGCGCTATGCCAACGGGC
>JBBKWJ010000040.1:0-4937 GCA_037968895.1 Acidimicrobiales bacterium | reverse complement strand
CGACGAGACGGTGAACTCCAACACATTCCCGGTGTCTTCGACGCTAACAGACATGTCCGGCAGGGAGCGAGGCGATTCGAGATCGAGAGCGCTCGCCAGTTCGGACAACACCGCATCGGCCTCGGCTCGTCGTCGCTCAGATTCCATGTCGCTAAGGCTCAATTGGTCGTCTGGGTTTGACGTTCCGAGGGATACTCTCGCCGACGCGCTGTAGCTCGGAGGTCTGATCGCCGACCACGAGGCGACGAGGACACCAACCGCCACGGTCATCGCCAGTATCAGGCGCCAATGCCAACGCACGACATCGGAAAGCGTGCCGATCCCGGTGATGGTGCTCATCGTTCCTCGTGTCGTGACATCACCAGGTCGAGCCAGGAATAGTGCACTAGGTGACCGGCCGCGAGCGACAACGCGGCGCCAGTTGCTCCAAAGGCAGAACCGAGAGGCAAGATCAAGACGGAGGTGGTGAGGAGGCTGGCGATATTGATGCGCAAGAGACTTGTCGAATCGTTGATAGCGATCGCCACCTGGGTCAGGAGCATCGATCCGTAGAGCAAGGGAGCTGCGCCGAGCACGAGTGCTGCAGTTGCTCGTGAAGGCGATACAGACGCGGAGAAGATCAGTTCGATCAGCCACGGGCCTAGGAGCCAACCACCCATGAATCCGATTGTTGTCATCGCAGCGATGCCAATTCTGCCCCGCCGCAGCAATTTCGCGATAAAGCTACCGATTGTGCCAGTCCGCTGGGCCTCGGCTAGCTGCGGCGAGATTGCCACCCTTGCCCCGCTCATGATCAGGCTGCCGAGCCTTGCAAGCTGCGAGACTGTGCCGAACTGAGCAAGGGCCTGGGCACCGGCCGAGATTTCAGTCCCCACACGAGCAAGGCTCGATTGGCCAATACTCGCAGTGGCGGCAAGGCCGATAAGCATGTCGTCACGCAACGTGGACGTCGCGCCGACGGCGACGTCGCTTCTCCCGCGATCGTGGATCGTCTCGATGATCACGAGCGCGCCGCCGAGGGCGAGCCAGGTTGCGGCCAGGAAGAAGGTGCCGAGCGAGAGCCCGCCGAACGCGTACCCGGTACCAATTGAAGCCACAGACAGTGCACCGAGACATGAGCTGATGGCACTCGACCGCCCAAACTTCGACGAGGCGATGACTCGTCCTTGGTAGGCGGTGACCAGAACTTGGGCGAGGTTCGACACCAGAATCCAGATGCCTACCCATCGCCTCTGCCCGTCACTAGCGACGAACCAGACGAGCGAACCGAGAACGCCTGCGAACAGCGACAACAGCAGCACGCGCGTGATTCGTTCCAGAAATGGGCTGGGAATCGGCTCGGTCGCGAACTGATCGCGGACGCGGCCAGAAACGAGAACCGCTATGGGGGTTGCAATAGCCTGGGCAAGAAAGAAGTCGACGGCATCGACCGCTCCCCCTTGGCTCCTGGTGATGATGGCGAGCGTGCCAGCCTGGGCCACAGCGTAGAACACGTTGCCAGAGACGGCCGTCATCAGCTGCCGCGCCCGTAACCCCCGTCTCGCCGGTTTCACCGTTTCGACCGTCATCGAAAAATGCTCATGCGGAGACCGTTTCCGACTGATCGCCAACCGACGGCCGCTGTGCATACACCTTGGTACCGACGTGGAGCGCCAGGAATATCATCCAGAGTTGCGGATAACGAAAGAAGAAGCTGAACACCATTTGGACAGATCCCTGGACAAGAAACCAGATTCCGAAGAACTGCCCCCGCCGAATCTGGAGCTGAAACATCTTCACCATTGTCCATAGTAGGTACACGATGACCGGCAATCCGGCGAACGTTGCGCCCTCGACGAATGTGTTGTGGCAGCTGCGATCTTGCCCATCGAGGGACCCGTATTTCCCTGGACCGAGCCCAACCAGCGGAGAGACCTCAACCGTGTCGAGACAGCTCGTCCACAGCTCTACGCGCTCGCCAGCTTGATCTGCTTCGTTCGCTGTCGTGGCCGCCGAACTAATCAGGGAACCGATGTTTAACGCAACCACAATGCCAAGCACGACGGCACCGGCCTTAACCGCTGAACGCAAATGGCGAGGCACGTCGACGTCGGAGAAGATTACCACGGCCGCCAGGGTTGCGGCCGACGCAATGCAAGCAACCCGGAAACCGTCACTGAGGGTCATTATCCCGAGGAGCATTCCCCCAGACGCTCCCACCCATTTGAGGATCTGTGGCAACGATGAGATTCCGATTGCGGCGATGGCGATCGTGACGGCCATCGCAAGTTGGTTCGAGTTGTTCGTCCAGCCGAGAAAGCGAATTTTGCGCTCGCGGTCACCAATGAATAATTCAATGGGACCAACGCTGTCCTTCCCGATGTAGAAGGCACCCAGAAGGACGAGTTGCGTCCCGATGACAACCAGACCGTGCGTCGCCATCCACCAGTTCAGGTAGAGCGTCGGTTGTTTGTGAGACAGAGCGAACTCGACACCGAGCAGAGCAAACAGGTACGGAAGGAGTCCGAGGAAGACGCTCATCACGGATTTATCGCTGGTGACGACACCGAGGAGGCCGCCGAGGCTTCCGAGCGCTACAAAGCCGATAAGGAATAGGCCAGGGTATGTGTCCGCCGAGCGGATCGAAGGACGCCGCTTGACGAGCAACACAACTGCATAGGCGATAATCGCGATGTCGAAGATTCCGGCCGACCCTGCCGACCGTAGCTGCGTGGCCGTTGCCAGACCGGATAGCACTCCCATGACGCAGCCATGGACGACGACCATCCGCGTCTCTGGACTGGCCTGGCGCGACGCCGACGGGACGCGGGGCAGCAACGTGGCACCTCTCCTCACCATATGACACCCTCCTTCCCTCTACCAGTCCTACCACGCAGGGTCGCCGTGTGGCCTCTGTCCCGCGGTTGTTGGGTTCAACTACCGGTCCGTCACGCTACCAACGTCGCCACGTTGGGACATGAGGAAGATTCCCTCTCGACCGGTCATCAGGCCTAACCCCTAGGGACATCTACTCTCATCATCAGTTTTCAGCACCGCTAACATGCGGTGCGTTATCCTGGACGCAGCATGCGAGCAGGCCGCGACGGATTGTGGAGGGTCAAAGCATGGCGGAGAGTCAAACAGGTGGCGTCGGTCCGATGCCGCGAGCAGGAGCCACGGTCAGCGCTGGCCAGCGAATTGCCACGATCGCCAGGCGGTGGCCGATAATCGTCATCGTCATGCTGCTGGTGACAGCAGTCGGCGTGGCCGCCTCACAAGCCACGAAGCAGTCGACTGATTACGAAGCGACTGCGACAGTCGCTCTGGTCTACTCCCCGGCTATGGAGGCGCTGAACGGCAGGCCAAGAAGCGACGAACTAGATCGCACGCTCGCAAACGAGCTTGCCGTCGCGACGAGCGATTCGGTTCTCGCTGACGTCAAGGCGAAGCTCGGCTACTCACCGGGAACGAGCGCAGTCGATCCGGTCGAGGGCTCTGACTTACTTCTTTTCACCGGTCGGAGCGGCGAGCCTGACACAGCAGCCGCTATCGCCAACACCTGGGCTGCTATCTTCATCGAACAGACATCGAACGACGAGGTAACCTCGGTCGAGAGTGCGCTCGAGCTGGCGCAAGCTCGGTACACGCAGCTCGAGGCAGACAGGGCTGCTGTTGTCGAACCGTTCAATCTGCTCCAGGATCAGCTCGACGGCACAGTGGATCCGGACGAACGAACCAAACTGATCCGCCAGATCGATCGCGAGGCGACCGACACGCAAACAGCGATTTTGAAGATCGACAGTGAGTTGCGATCGTTGGCGACCGACCTCGCTGCGCTCCAGGTTGGCCTGGATCTAGCCAAACAAGGCACTGTCGAGCTGTCTCGGCAGGCGAAAGCGCCAGCAGAGATATCGTCATCACCCGAGGCAGCGCTCATCGCCTCGCTCCTCGCCGCTGGGCTGCTGCTTGGTGTGGTAATCGCAGCCGCCCTCACCTCGATCGACAATCGGGTTGACTCCGAAGCCGACCTCGAAGCGCTCGGTGTCGCCGTGCTTGGAACGATACCGGCCGACCAAAAGTCGGGTGACGCCGATCGGCCGATGGCCGTTCAAAGTCGACCAACCAGCGAAATCGCAGACGCATACCATCTTGTGCGGACAGCCACGCAGATCAGCGGAGGCGTCTCAGTAGCGGTGGTAGGTGCTGGGCCTGCGGTGGGTCGAACGACAACGGCAGTCAACCTTGCTTCGGCCTTCTCGGTGGCCGGCATCTCAGCCTGCGTCGTCGACGCCGATCTGCGCTCACCCCAAATCCACGGCTTGTTCGGGGTTGATCAGGGTCCGGGCCTCAGCGATGTGCTCGCTGGAGCGACGAGCGCTTCAGACGCTGCGGTTACCTGGGAGAAGTGGCAGTTCGCATTCGCGGCGCTCCCTTCGGGAGGCGACCTGCACGACCCGATCAGTCTTCTGTCGTCGCCAGATTTTCGCGAGAATCAACGCAACATGCTCGCCCAGGTCGACGTGGTCGTTTATGACACGTCATCCCTATCCGAGGGATCAGACGCCCTTGTGATAGCGGCTGCCGCAGACGTGACCATTCTCGTCGTTCGCAAGGGGCGCTCCAGGGCAGACGTCGAGCGCGCTACAGCACTCGTCCGTAGGTCAGGAGGCGCCCTCCTCGGCGTCGTTTTCATCGACGACAAGAAGACGATTTCCAAACACACCAGCCAGTTCGCCGCAGTAAGATCCGCGGCGTTTGCCACAGACGACCTCATTTCGCCTGTGGCCGCGTTGTAGTAACCGATACATAGAGCGACTTACCCAAGCGAATAGAGCGACTTGCTCATGTGAGTGAGCACATCACGAATTACTGTGATTGATTCGAGGTCGATAGGGCGGGACAGCGGGTCTGGGTCGTGGCGACGGGCAATAATCGACATAATTTAGAAGGTTCATACC
>JBBKWJ010000039.1:0-16740 GCA_037968895.1 Acidimicrobiales bacterium | reverse complement strand
GCAATTGCAGCATCGAGGACCATCGTGATCATGTCGTTGAACGACGTCTGACGGTCTTCGGTGCTCATTGCTTCGTTTCGCTTGATCTGATCGCTGACGGTGCAGACCGCGAGCGCTTTCTTGCCTAGCTCGGCAGCCAGACCGTAGAGACCGGCGGCCTCCATCTCGACCGCGAGCACGCCATATTTCTCGAGCAGTTCGAACTTGCCTTCGACTGGGTCGTAGAAGAAGTCGGACGTAAAAATCGTGCCGACGTGAGGGGTCTGACCCGCGGCCTCGGCTGCTTCAACAACCGCGCGCAACAGGCCATAGTCGGCAACAGCGGAGAAATCCCAGTTGTTGAACCGCATCCGGTTGACGCCCGAGTCGGTGCTTGCGCCAACGGCCACGATGACGTCACCAAGATTGATGTTGTCCTGCAACGCACCACAGGAGCCGATCCGGATGATGTTCTCAACGCCGAACTCGTTGTAGAGCTCAGTGGCGTAAATCTGAATCGACGGAATACCCATTCCCGAGCCTTGCACCGAAACGGGGGCACCCTTCCAAGTGCCGGTGTAGCCCTCCATCGCTCGGACCGAGGTGACGAGGCGGGGGTCGTCAAAGAAGTTCTCAGCGATGTAGCGGGCCCGAAGCGGGTCGCCCGGCATGAGAACGGTTTTTGCGTAGTCGTCGGCTTGGGCGCTGATGTGAGGCGTAGGCATCCTGTAAGCGTGGCACACTGTGGCATGGCAATGCGACAGGACTGCAAACACTTTCAGAGCCGAAGCTACCCGAGCGGCGACACGATGCGAAAGTGTGCCCTTGACCTTGCTCCAGAAGCCCCGTGGAGTTGTCCCGCTGATTGTTCTGGTTACGAACCGCGACGAGCCGACGTGAACTGGCGCCACGGCTCGCTTGTAACGCCGCCGACGCCAGATGCTCCAGCGAGTGTCGGCGAAGACCCTTCGGTCGCAGCGCTCCTTGACGAGGCCGAAAACATCATCAACTCAGCCGGACCATCGATCGAGGCCCAGGTCGCAAGCGAGCAGGCGAAAGCCCGCGGCTCGAAGCGCAAGAAGTGGTGGCCGTTCAAGCGGAGGTAGGGGCTGAATGATGTTTCATGATGTGTGTGCCCTCAGTGATCTAGTGGTCGGCTCGGCGACCAGGTACGTCATCGATGGTCAAGGGATTGCGGTAGTTCGGATCGGCGACGAGGTGTACGCCATCGGCGATCGATGCTCGCACGCTAATTTCTCCCTTAGCGAGGGTGAGCTGAATTGCGGCGAGAAGACGCTGGAGTGCTGGCGGCACGGCTCTGAGTTCTCGCTCGAAACAGGCAAGCCAGTTTCTCTCCCGGCCACAAAGGCTGTTCCGGTCTACAACGTCGTCATCAAAGATGGACGTGTGAAGGTGTATCGCTCATCAGCTCGGTCAACCTGGTAGTTCGAACGGGTTGACAGACGCGCCGTCGGCGGCGATTCTGGACGAACGGTGACGGGGGGAAGCGTGCGGAACATGCCGAGAACAAGGGTTGGTCGAAACGTACTGGCGTTATTTGTGTGCTTCGCCGCGCTTGCTGCGCTGGTCGTGCCACAGGAGCCCGCCGATGCGCAAGATCTCGGCTTCGGTGAGGGTGCCTGGCGTGTGGTGTTCTACTACCAGGCCGAGACCGAGCTCGGTGGCGAAGCAGTGTTGTACAGCGGCCATGGTTCGATGTTCCTGGACGTGAGGGGCAGCGAGGCGTCAGGGGAGTGGAATCTCTCACTCGACACCCTCGTTCTTAGTGCCGGTGCCGCCGCCCACGCAAATGCGAATGGAGCGATCGAGGGCCCTCGTACCCGACCACTCTTGCCGCTCGATCAGGTCACGGTTACCGAGCCCTCCATCGGAATGACGATGACGTTCACCGCGGCCGAGCTGCCGACGAGTGGTATTGGTGAGTTGCAGGTGACCGGCAGTGGCTGCAATGCATTGACGGGAAAGTGGCTCATCCCATTCCAAGACAATGTGTTGGAAGGGGAGTTCATCGCTGAACCGCTTGGCGCTGACGAACCGCCGCCCCAGGCTGACTTGCGAGACGACGGTCTGACGCTGATCGAGAATGCTCGCAACGGTGAGATTGATCCGGTCGCCCTGGCGGCGTTCATCGCTCGGGCTGAGGCAGACGCTGGCGTCGCAACCTTCCGCCGAGGAGATTGCACTGGCACCACAGCCCGTATGTACGGCACTTCTTCGCTGCTGCTTCTCGACGCGGTGTTAAAGGCGAGCGGGTATGCACTCGAAGATGCAGACGATGATTCATTCGTCGTTCTGTATCGACTTGCGGTGCGATCTGGCTTCCTTGAGGTCTATCCCGAGGTTCGTAATGTGTGGGAGCTACAGCTTCTGTCTCGGTTGAGTCGAGTGATAGCAGACGGCACGCTTGATGACTGGAAATACTGGCTACCCGTGGCTGCGATGCTTGGTGAGGATCGCGCTGCAGAGATTTTGCAGGGGTTGATCTGCGAAGAAGAAGATCGCTCCGTCGCTTGTGGGGACCGATGATGCGCAACATAGGCCCACGACTACTGATGGCTCTTGGTCTGGCATTCTCCGCTGCGGCTTGTGGCGGCGGCGACGAGGAGAGTTCCAACGAAACAGTGCAGGCGGTTGCGACTACATCTGAGGCATCGGTCGATGTCTCAACCGGGGACGACTCCCTGCCTGACGACAGCGACGAGTCAGCGAACCCAGAACTTCCTCCTCCGTTTCCCGAGCTCGTCGTGCAACCGACAGAAGCAGGGCCGCGACCGCTTCTTGCATGGGACGCCGTTGAGGGAGCGGCAAATTACCAGCTCGTTGTCCTAGATGCCGATGGCACGGCGTACTGGGCGTGGTCTGGAACCGAGACGTCGGTGTTTCTCGGTGGCATGGAGAACCAAAATGCTGTCGGTGCCTGGGTATTTGAGCCGCTCACATGGGTTGTTGCAGCAGAAGACGCCGACGGCGCAACGCTCGCCATGTCGGCCAGAGCTGAACTGCTGCCGTAGCAGCTGAGTGGCTTGTGACCTTTATTCGCTGAGTCGGCTGTGCCAGACTGACAAACATGACTGACATCGATCAAGACAAGCTCATCGCGGGCCTCGGGAAGCCTGCTGTCCACGAAGATTTCGAGGCTGAGCGCCAGCATCGCAAAGAACGCCTCGCTGCTGGCCTTCGTATCATGGGTCGTCTCAATCTCGCCGAGGGCGTCGCGGGCCATGTGACTGTGCGCGACCCCGAATTTACTGACCGCTTCTGGGTGAATCCATTCGGCCATAACTTCAAGCTGATGACAGTGTCCGACCTAATCTGCGTCGACCACAACGGCGAAGTAGTTATCGGCGATCGTCCGGTCAATACTGCTGCATTCGCCATCCATTCGCAGCTGCATAGCGCTCGCCCTGATGTGATTGCGGCGGCGCACTCACACTCGATGTACGGACGCACCTTCTCTAGCCTCGGCAAGCCACTGCGGATGATCACCCAAGATCACACCATGTTCTACAACGACGTCGCGATGTGCAGCGAGGGGAGTGGCGCAGTTGTGCTCGACCTTGAGGTCGGCCGCAAGATGGCCGAAGCGCTTGGCGACAAGAAAGCGATGATTCACCAGAACCACGGTCTCATAACTGCGGGCGGCAGCGTCGATGCGGCCGTCTGGTGGTTTGTATCGCTCGAGCGGTGCTGTCAGAGCCAGCTCATCGCCGAGAGTGCCGGCGACCCGATCGATATTCCAGCCGACCTC
Source organism: Acidimicrobiales bacterium (assembly GCA_037968895.1). Lineage (GTDB taxonomy): Bacteria > Actinomycetota > Acidimicrobiia > Acidimicrobiales > SZUA-35 > JBBKWJ01. The sequence continues at coordinate 12,992 of JBBKWJ010000039.1, read as the reverse complement.
TGCCAGTCGGGCTACGACGCGCAGGGCCACGACATTGCTGGTTGGTTCCAGTTCCAGCCGTTCTGGGACGAGCTTGTCGCCCGCGAGCCAGAATTCCTGAACTAGCGGTCTAGTTGGTGAGAAGGCCCTGTGCCGACAGGAACAGGTCTTCGTTGAGACGCTCAATGATTCGCTGGCCGTCAGCGAAGCTCAGTCGGTGCACTGACGCGTGGCTTGGCCGAAAGAACATGTCGGCTGAGATGCCAAGCAGTTCGCTCAGGTAGGCGTTGATGACTCCTCCGTGGCACGCGATCGCGACGGTCTGTCCTGCGTGGCTTGCGAGTATGCCTTCGATAGCAAAGCCGACCCGGCGGCGGAAATCGACTGATGCTTCAGACAGCGGATACGAGTCCCACCGTTTGGTCTGGACGAATCGCTCCTGCACCCCGAGCAGCGCCTTTTCTCCGATGATGTCGGAAGCCCTCTTTCCATCAGGAATATGGGTGAAGATACCGACTTCTGCCAGGTCAGAGAGAACCTCGACCTCAAGTGTATGTTGAGACCCGATAGCAATGCCGGTGTGATGGGCTCGTAGAAGGTGTGAGCTGTAGACGGCGTCGATCTGCTCGTTAGCGAGGTACTGACCGACCGCTTCCGCCTGCTTTCGACCGGTCTCCGACAGTGGCGGATCGACCCAGTCGCGGGCCGAGGACGAATCACGATCTGGCCATTCTTGTTGCCCGTGGCGAACAAGAATGAGGGTGCCGCGCCCAGGATGGTTGCTAAGAAAGGCGCGATCTTGGGGTGACGGAGGATGTGGCTCGGTCACTGAGTTGCGGCGGCGACTTCGTCGAGTGCCTGGTTAAGTGTGTTCCAGCTCAGGGTTGCGCATTTGATCCGCACCGGGAACTTCACAACGCCCCGAAGTGCTTCGAGGTCGCCAAGGTCAAGCTCGGCCGGGCCATCGGTGGCGTCCGCCCCTTCGGAACCGTCGCCGCCGATATCTGTGGCGTGGATTGACATCATTGCCTTGAAGGCCGCAGTAATGTCTCGGGCTTCTTGGATGGTCTTGCCCTTCACTGCAGCGGACATCATGGACGCTGAGCTCTGAGAGATGGAGCAGCCCTGGCCCCCGATTTTGATGTCGTCGATGGAGCCGTTGTCGGCGTTTACATACACAACGATCTCGTCACCGCAAAGAGGATTGAATCCCTCGGTGCGATGTGCTGGTGGGGTCTCGAGCTCGCCCTTGTTGCGGGGGCTTCGGTAGTGATCGAGGATGATCTCTCGATAGAGGTCTTCAAGTCCGGACATGGAAAGCTCCTAGAAGGCGAAGAAATCGCGGGCTGCGATGAGTGCGGCCGCGAGTGCGTCGATGTCGTCAGTGTCGTTGTAGATGTAGAGGCTGGCCCTGGCCGTTGCGTTTATGCCAAGGTGGCGCATTAGCGGCTTGGCGCAATGGTGACCAGGGCGGATACACACTGCGTACTCATCCAGCATCTGGCTGATGTCGTGGGCGTGGACGTCGGCGAGGGTCAGGGACAATACGCCACCGCGCATTGCGGGCTCGGATGGGCCGTGGATTGTCAACTGCTCGCCGACTTGCGCAGGGAGCGTGCGGAGTGCGTATGCAGTGAGCTCGGCCTCGTGCCGAGCGACGTTGTCCATGCCGAGATTATCGAGATAGTCGACGGCAGCACCTAGCCCAACTGCTTCTGCGATTGGGGGAGTGCCGGCCTCAAACTTGCCGGGCAGGCCGTCTGGGACGAAACCTTCCGTGGTGACATTAAGAATCATGCCGCCGCCACCAAGGAACGGAGGCATCGCATCGAGGATCTCTGGCTTGCCCCACAACACCCCGATCCCGGAAGGTCCAAGCATCTTGTGGCCGCTGAACACTACGAAGTCGGCATCGAGGTCGACGACGTCGACGGGGAAATGGGGGACGGCCTGGCAGGCATCGACGAGGGCGAGAGCGCCCTTGGCGTGGGCCGCGGCCACCAGTTCTTTCGCGGGAGTGATTGTGCCAAGCACGTTCGACATCGCGGTGAACGCAAACAGTTTGGCGCCATCGAGTAAGCGGTCGAGATCGGTGAGGTCGAGATGGCCATCGGCGCCGAGGGGCACCCAACGGATCTCGAATCCCTTCTCTTCAGCCAGCATCTGCCACGGCACGATGTTGGCGTGGTGCTCCATGATTGTGAGGACAACTGCATCGCCGGGGCCAAGATTGGCTCGGCCCCACGAACCGGCAACAACGTTGATGGCCTCGGTAGCGTTCTTGGTGAAGATGACAGCGTCGGCGTTCGGTGCGCCAATGAACTTTGCGACCTTCTTCCGGCCCAGTTCGTAGCCATTCGTCGCTCGCTCGGCGAGTTGGTACACGCCCCGGTGAACGTTTGCGTACGACTCTCGGTAGAAGTCGTCCATCGCGTCGAGCACCGAGACTGGGTGCTGCGATGAGGCTCCTGAGTCCAGGAAGACGAGCCGCTTGTCATTCTGGCGCTGCTGCAGAATCGGGAAGTCTTTGCGGATCTCGGCAACGTTGAGCGTGGGGGATTGGTCGTTCATCGGAAGCTGTCGTAACCGTCGGTCTCGAGCTGTTGCGCAAGATCTGGACCGCCGGAGGCAACAATCGCGCCGTCGATCAGGATGTGAACGAAGTCAGGCTTGAGATGATCGAGAAGTCGCTGGTTGTGTGTGATGGCCAGCGTGCCAAGTTTCGGTCGGTCCTTTCGAACCTCCCGCAGACCTGTTGCGACCACCCGAAGTGCATCGATGTCGAGGTCGGAGTCGGTTTCGTCGAGGATCGCCATATCTGGTTTAAGGATCGCCATCTGCAGAATCTCGTTTCGCTTCTTCTCGCCGCGGGAGAAACCTTCGTTGAGGTAGCGGCTCATGAATGAGTCTTCCATGTCGAGTCGTGTCATCCAATCCGCCAACGCGAGACGAAGCTCGAGGACGCTCATGTCGACGCCGGTTCGGGCGCTGAGCGATTGGCGAAGAAAGTTGAGGATCGTGACGCCTGCGACTTCTTGCGGGTACTGGAAGGCGAGAAAGATGCCGGCTTTGGCCCGCACATCAGTGTCCCAGTAGGTGATGTCGTCGCCTTTGAAGAGGATTCGCCCGCCGGTGATCTCGAAGTTAGGAGCACCCATGAGGCTTGAGGCGAGGGTCGATTTGCCAGACCCAGTTGGACCCATCAGGGCGTGGACTTCACCCTCGCCAACCTTGAGTGAGACGCCCTTTAGGATTTCAGTTGGCTCCTGGCCACTCGTGGCCACGGCGGAGACGTAGAGATCGTCGATTTCGAAGAGTGCGTGGCCGTCGGACATCCCGCCAGTCTAATTGCACTATCCGCGTAGTAGAAATGTCTCCACCGGGAAATCAGGCGAATTCCAGCGCCGCTGATGGGCCCGAATTGGCGATCTAGCGTTGCTATTTCGCAGCGACGGCGTCTGGTGTTGCCGGTTCCAGTAGGGCGACGGTTGCAATCGGCCCTGGTTCAAGCCGGGTGATTGCGGCCAGAATCAATGCGGCGACAGATCCTCCGTACATCACGGTGCTGACTGAGGTTGCGTCGGCGATGCGTCCGCTGAAGAGGTTAGTTATTGACAGAATTCCGCCGAACGAGATGATCCACAGAGCCATGACCCGGCCGCGGATCTCGTCGCCCAGGTGCTCCTGCAAGAACGTCGATAGAGCGGTTGGCATCGTGAAGTAGAACAGCCCGACAAAGAAGATGGCAGGGAAGACCGGTGTTGCTGAGCCGAGGCTCGCCATGACGGCCAAAGCCACAGCGAAGCAGGCCAACGATGATCGCACGACGGTTGACCGACTGATCCGCAACAGAATTGAGCCAGCGCTGAGTGCTCCAACGAAGGCGCCAGCGCCGAAGGCAGCGTAGGCCCATGCGTAGCTAAGGCCCTCCGAGTCAATACCCCAGTTCTCTTCCGCGATGACGGGGAGCAGGCCGATAAAAGGCAGACAGAACAGCGAGAACAGCACCATGGTCGTCAGAGGTCGTCCGACCTGAGGCGACAGTCGGGCGACTCGGATGCCGCTCATCATGTGGTCTTTACGAGACTGGGCCGGCGTCGGAGCCGTTGGCGGTATTGGGGTGATGAAGAGAACAGCGATAATGAGTAAGTAGGTCAGCGAGTTGATGACAAAGACTTCAGCGATGCCAGAGATGGCGACGACGGCCGCCGCGATGACGGGCCCAAGCACGCGGCTCAGGTTGACCTGGGCGGAGTTCAGGGAAATTGCAGCTGGCAGATTCTGTTTGCCAACCAGACTCGGAACGACAGCGGTGAACGCAGGAGCGAAAAGGGCCTGTCCGATGCCGATCATTAGCACGATCAGGAGCAGGCGAGCCTCAGAGATATCGCCGTCCATAACCTGCCATGCGAGGACCAACCCCCACATTGCCTGCCACGCTTGCGTGACAATGAGTAAAATACGGCGATCGAGCTTGTCAGCGAGTGAACCGCCGAGGATGCCGAGTGTGAGCAGCGGAAACAGGTTGGCTGCGATGACCAGTGTCGTGAACTGAGCGGTGCCGGTCAGGTTGTACGCGAATACGCCGAGAGTAACGTTTTGCATCCAGCGGCCGGTGCTTGATGCGAACGACGCAAGAAAGATGCGCCGGAAGTTCACGTTCTTCAGGACATCGATAGCGGTGCCCTGGTCTTCGAGTGCGGTCGGCTCGTCAGTTCTATCCGCAGCAGTGGTCGTCATGTAGTTCGTATTGTCGGCCGGTTTCTCTCGCATCCCAACCAAAATCTACTTAGAAGTTCAAAGTGTGTCGAATTACCGTCGTTCCTCGGCTTTGGCCTGGAGCTGAGCGGGGTCGAAGCCAGCGAGGCGCTTGTATGCCGTGGCCGCCGCCTCCAGTTCCGTAGCATCGACACAAGTGTGCTGGTCTACGCAGGTGCCGTCACACCTTTCTTTCACCCATTGCAGGACTTGTTCGGGCCCGTTCTCGCGATTGGCGAGTGTCACCTTTGCCGTTGGCGCAAGTCGGACTTCCTCGTATCGCTCAAGGGCAGTTGCGACGTCTGACTCTTCGGCCAGGGCGTTGGTGAGGGCCTCGCTATCGAGAATTGCTTGGCTTGCGCCGTTCGAACCGTTTGGCCGCATGGCGTGGGCGGCGTCGCCGAGGAGGGTCACGCGGCCGTGCGTCCACTTTGTTAGCGGATTGCGGTCGATCATCGGGAACTGGTAGCAGACCGGCGTGTCTCGGAAGAGCTTCGGAAGATTGATCCAACCCCAGTCCCAGTCTTCGAACAACTCAATGAACTCGTCGACCGTCGACTCTCGATTCCAGTCGGCCTTGCTGACGTCGAATTCCATCGGGCGTTCCGCGATCCAGTTCACAAGGCTGCGCCCGTTGCGACGTTCGGGCTCGCCAATTGGGTAGACGACAGCCTTCTTGTTGTCGTGGCCAGCCATGAACATCGAGTGGCCGTCGAGGAAGGGATCGGTCTCGATGGCGCCGCGCCACAGCATGAGGCCCGAATAGACGGGCGGTCCTTCGTCTGGGTGGAAGGTTTTGCGCAGCGCTGAGTGCAAGCCGTCGGCGCCAATGAGTAGGTCGCCTTCGTACGTGCCGACTGGGTTGCCGCTTCGCTTGTCGACAAAGGTGGCTCTGACGCCCGATCGATCTTGTTCGAAAGACGTGAAATGATGGCCGGTAAGAATCCGTTCGGGCCCAAGAGTACGGCGCGCTGCGTCGAGCAGGAGCATTTGGAATCGTCCTCGGTGGACAGAGTACTGGGGCCACGGATTCCCAGCGTCGAGACCGCGCGGTTCCTCCCAGATCTTGACACCATCTTCAGAATAGAAGCTGAGCCGTTTCGTCTTGATAGCAATGGCGTCAAGCGCTGTTTCGAGCCCGAGGTCGTGAAGAATACGAACGGAATGGGGGAGCAGGTTGATGCCAACGCCTAGTTCACGCGGCTCGTGGACAGACTCAAAAACCGTGACCTCATGACCGGCTCGATGAAAGGCGAGCGCCGACGTTAGGCCGCCGATACCGCCGCCGGCGATGAGGATCCGGCTCACGACTCGTCAGCTACAGGCCAGAGAATGGTCTTGAACTCACGTACGTTCACCCGAGCGAAAAGACCAGCTATGTTGTATGGATCGTTCTCGGCGAAGGCCAACGCACTTTCGAGGTTGTCGGCTTCGAGCACGACTACTGAACCGCATGGGTTGCCGTTGGCATCGAGCATCGGGCCCCCAACGAGGATCTCAAACCCGCTCATGTAGTGGAGATGGGTCGGTCGGGTCGCCTGTCGCAGTTCGAGGCTCTCCGGGTGGTCTTCGGCATGGATCACAAAGCGCATGGGCCGACACTAGCGAACTACTGCCTTCGGCTCTAGTCCGAGTGGTCCCATGCGCTTCGTGGCGACAGGCTATGCGTCAGTTTCGGGTGTGCTGTCTTCGTCGGCCTGAGGTGTAACGAGCCCTTGGCGTTCGATGGTTTCGATGAGATCGGAAAGGTCAGCGAGCCTCTGCTCGAGGTCTCGTTGGACCTCTTGTAGATCACTGAACTCGTCAGCGGAGATCTCGCCGCCGCGACGCACGGCACCGAAGGCCCGGATCATTGAATGGCGCGCCATATGGCGAGCGCGATGGCCGCCGGGGCCAGGCCCGCCCGAACGCCGACTGCCTGGCCCTCTGCCGCGGCGTTTCCCGGACTCGCCGTCGCTGCGGCCCCGAGGGCCGCCGTGGATGTGATGGTGGATGTGGATTTCTTGTGAGTCGTTGCTCATGTAGTGCTCAAGTTTCTGTGTGAGTGCCGCCGAAATGGCGGCGAGGTTTGGTAGTTGATTTGTCATTCGTCGCCCTCGAATCGGGCAAGGAATGCAGTGATGTCTGACGACACCTGATGGAGTGCTGTCGACCAACCGTCGAGGACTGCGCGACCCTCGTCGGTGAGTTGATAGGTCCGTTTCGAGCGGCCAGGTAGGTCCTTGCGCCACTCGGATGCCACGAGACCGTCCTCCTCCAACCCCCGAAGGAGTCGGTAGAGATTCCCGTTGTCGACTCGGTCGCCAACGATGTTTTCAACCTCGGCACCAAGGTCGTAGCCGTACGAAGCGGTGTCTCGAAGTACGAGAAGCACTGCGGGTTCGACGAAGCGCTCGATGCGAGCGTTGACTTCCCACGTGCCGTCGTCGTGACGGTTGCGACTGTGGTGTCTGCGGCGGGGGCCGTGGTGCCCTCGCGGGCCATGTGGTCTTGGCATAGTGATCATTATATGTAACTTACAGTGTTTGTCAACACTGTCTCTTGCAGTGTGTCAGACATTGCGTCGTCTGGCGCTTCGGATGGGATTGACGCCATGGGGTACGGTGTCGCCATGACGACACTTGTGATCACACTGCTCGGCGACGATAAGCCCGGCATCGTCGCCCTAGTTTCTGAATCTGTGGCGCGGCATGGCGCAAGCTGGGAACGCTCGAGTATGTCGAGAATTGCAGGCAAGTTCGCTGGCATCGTTGAAGTAACCGTCAGCGAGTCCGCAGCCGATGCGCTCGTCGACGACTTGTCCACCGTGTCGACTAGCGCCGCGTTGGAGCTGACCATCGAGCGAGTGTCGCCATCGACTGCGCCGAGGCTCGGTGGATACTCGGCGTCACTGACGCTGACCGGGCAAGACCATCCCGGTTTGCTGCACGATGTGGCCGCTGTGTTCGCGTCGCTCGGAGTGAGTATCGAGGAGCTTGAGACCGACACAGGGCCTGCTCCAATGGGCGGCTTCGTGTTGTTCGGAGCGACCGCATCGTTATTCGTGCCAGATCTGATTTCGCCCGTCGAACTAGAGACTGCGCTTGAAGCAATCGCCAACGACCTCATGGTAGAGATCGAATTCGAGTGAACTGATCGCACGGTTGGGTAGTGGTTTTACCCGCCGTCTGAAGGTAGTTCTCCTCTCCAGCCTGCCACCGGTCCCCTCGTAGTCTGACACTGCGAGCGTGATCGCGTGGGAGATGAGAGAGCATGTTGAGAAACCGAAACCTGTCGTTTGGGGCATGGATTGCCGTCATCGGTCTAGTGGCCACCGTCATTGGCGGCACCTGGTGGACGGCGCAAGCAATGATTGAGGGCGAGTCGATCTCGGCCATGTTCCGAGTCGCTGTCTGTGGCCTTGTCGGCGCGTACTACGCCCTTCTCTTTCAGGCGTCTTCAATCTCAACCCGCCGCTTCCAATAATCACCGCTCCTGGACGCCTGGTACGGTGCCAAAATGGAGCAGCCCACATGACACGAAAGATCATTCTCGACACTGATCCTGGCGTCGATGATGCCATGGCACTCTTCATGGCACTCGCCAGCCCGGAGCTGGAGATCGTCGGTTTGACCACCATCTTTGGCAATGCCGCAACCGAGGTCACGACAGGGAATGCCCTGACTCTGCTTGATGCTGCGGGACGGCCAGACATCCCTGTAGCCAGAGGCGCCGATCATCCGATCGCTACGAACTACCTAGGACCTGTGCCTCAAGTGCACGGTGCTGACGGTCTTGGTAATGGCGGCGTTGAGCCGAGCACACGAAAAACGATTGAGTCATCAGCACCCGACTTCATCTACTCCACTGCTCTCGCCGCGCCGGGTGAAATTACGCTCTTGGCCGTTGGCCCCCTAACCAACCTTGCCCTTGCGTTGCAAGCCCACCCAGATCTGGTTGATCTTGTCGACGAGGTCGTCGTAATGGGTGGAAACGCATTGGTGCCTGGCAATGCGACCCCGGTTGCCGAAGCCAACATCAACAATGACCCCGAGGCGGCCGACATCGTGTTTGGTGCTGGCTGGAAGATTGCCATGGTCGGGCTCGATGTGACACACCAGGTCAATCTGTCAGGCCAGGCGCTCGGTCGAATCGTCTCGGCCGGCACCGCCACATCGCTGCTGCTCAGCAAGGCACTGCCGCTCTACCACTCGTTCTTCGCGGAGACGAATGGAATCGACGGCATCTACGTTCACGACCCTTCAGCCGTTGCGTATCTGCTTGAGCCGAGTGCGTTTGTCACCAAGCAGTGGTCGCTTCGGGTTGAAACTGAGAGCTTCAGCAGGGGCAAGACCTGGCCAAACATCGGCAACACCGATGAGTCGGTACCGAAGGCGTGGCAGGGGAGGCCAGTTGTAGATGTGTGCACTGAGGTTGATAGTGCCAGGGTGCAGGCGCTCGTCGAAGAACGTCTGACCCGCAGCACCTAACAAGAACTGACTAGCGAGAGAAGATGATGGTGCCGCTGGCGCCAAACATGCCGCCGACGCCATGAGCTACGGAGATCTCGACATCGGCAACCTGAGCTGCCGCGATGCCTCTCACCTGGCGCACGCTCTCTTGCATCGCGTACATGCCGTACATGCCTGAGTGCATATAGGACAGGCCGCCGCCGTTGGTGTTGAGCGGGAGCGACCCCCCGATCGCAGTGTTTCGCTCCCAAATGAAGTCGGCGCCTTCGCCTCGGCCGACGAAGCCTAGGTCTTCGAGGCCGTAGATCGGCAGGTGAGCGAACGCATCATAGATCATGAGGTGATCGACATCGTCGGTAGTGATTCCGGCTTCGGCAAAGGCCGACGCTCCCGCAACGCGGAACGCTCGCGAACTCGTGAAATCTTCCATTTGCGAGATCATTGGGGTTTCGACGCTTTCGCCCGTACCCATCACGTAGACGGGGGGTTGAGGGAAATCTGCGGCTCGCTCGGCCGTGGTCAGAATTAACGCGCCGCCGCCATCGGTGACGAGGCAGCACATCAGCTTGGTGAACGGAGTCGCGATCATGGTGGCGTCGAGCACGTCGTCGAGTGTGATTGGATCACGAAACTTTGCTCTGGGGTTGAGGCCAGCCCACTGGCGCTGCACCACCGCAACATTGGCCAGCTTCTCGATTGGCACTCCGTATTGCTTAGCGTAGCGAAGCCACGGAATTGTAAAGCGGGTGGGAGGGCCGGTGACGCCGAAGGGGCTCTCGAACTGCCCCGAGAGTGATGACGGATCTGAGGCCCAGCGGCCAGCCCCAATACGCGAACGTCCGCTCTCGGCATGCGTAATCAAAATTGTTGTGGCATGCCCAGCGGCAATTGCGGCAGCGGCGTGTCTGACGTGGAGCATGAACGAGCATCCGCCGACGGATGTGCCATCGACCCACGTCGGGTTGATACCGAGGTAGTGCACAATGTCGGTTGGGCTAATTCCTGCAGTGGCAACGCCATCGATGTCTGACGGCTTAAGTCCAGCGTCGGCCATCGCGTTGAGGGCCGCGTCGGCGTGAAGGCCAATTACCGACTGGTCGGGGATAGTGCCGAGATTCGTTGTTTCGGCGGCACCAACTACGGCGATTGAACGTGGCTTCATGATGCGCTCCGTGCTGGTCGGAAGAGCGCAAGGGTGATGTCCTCGTCTTGTTTCTCGAAAGTGACCTCAAGCGGCATGTCGAGCATCAAGGCTTCCTCGGTTTGTTCACAGTCGACGATGTTGGTCATCATTCGTGGCCCCTCTTCCAACTCGACGACAGCGATTGCGACCGGCTCGTCGAAACCGGCAGGCGGTCGTTGGTTGATGACGTAGCTATACAACGTCGCCATGCCAGATGCGGCGAAGACCTCAACCGATCGCGACCCACACGAAGGGCAGAACGGTCGAGGTGGAAAGTACGCGTCAGCGCATTCGGCACAGCGTTGGAGGAGCAAGTTGCCGTCGCGGGTTCCGGCCCAGAAATGGGCGGTCTCCGGCGTCGGCTCGGGGAGCGGTCGTTGGCGAGTCACCCGACTATCTGAGCGCTCCCACTCTGTTCACGCAAATGCTCGCCCGTAATCCATGCGTCGAGGGCCAGCCATCTGTCGTCGAGCCAGGCTGCTTCCCCGGCCTCGTCATCCGGGATCGTCGCTCGATCGAAGCGTTCAGCCGATACTCGAACCGTGGTGGGACCCGACGCGCGGCCGGCCGCTAGAGAGAATGGTCGAAACATTTCCAAGCCTGTGTGCCGAATGATCACAACGTCGGCCGCTGGCGAGCCCGCAAGGAGTGCGGATAGCCCGCCGGAGCGTGGGGGGAGTGTGTGCGTCAGCGGCTCGAGGTGAGCCGCTCGCTCTGGGTTTTGCTCGACAAGCTTCGCCTTGGCTCGAATGAGCCGGGCGGGGGTGAACAGGCGACCCTCAGGGAAGATCGCGGCGACTGTCGTTGGGCCGAGGCCATTGGCGAGATCTGCAATTTGGCGTCTGGCTTCTAGGCCATCGTCACGGGGAATGAAGATTGACCCGAGACGGCCAAAGATCAGATCGAAGCCGGGGTCGGCCAACATCTCCGCCATGATGATGCCCCGAACGCTGAAACCGAGATTTTGGTAGAGCAACGAGGGCAGCGAGGCGTCAAAGAGATTGCAGTGTCGACTGAGAACGATCGTGGGTCCCGGCTGGTCGAGTGACGCAGACTCGTCGTCGACTTCAATGGTGAGCTGCAGAAGTTGCTCGGCCCGAAGCGCCAGTATGTCGATTGACCACATCTGCAACCGCTCGTGGCGTCGGATTGAAGCAGGCTTGTCCAGCCGCCGACCGAACCCAGCAAGCACCCAGAACACTGGAGCCAGGACGATCTCTGCTGAGTCGTTGAACAGATACTGGAGGCCGAAGAGGTAGGCCCTCGGTGTCGGGAGAGCGGTCCGCCTGGCGGCAACGTCGACTAATGCCGCGATGGGCAGGAGGACTGGGGCCAGCAGAAAAGCCGCAACGGTCGCACCCAGCATCGCAGGTATCGTCTTTGCCCGTCTGCTCCACACTGCGGTTTGCGTTTCGAGTGACTTGGCCATCGGAGGTTCAACCCGCAAGCGCCGCTGTCAATTCCGCCACACCGGAGATTGAGTGAGGACCCGACCAGTAGGCTCCACCGGTGACGACCACCGCCCAGAACTCGCCAGAGCTGAGTACAGAGCAGAGCTATGCCTTCGGCCTGACTGGTGCGTTCGTTGCGGTGTCGGCGTGGGGCGTCTCTGGCGTGGTTGCCAAGCACATTGATATGGGCGGACTCGCGATTGGCGCGTATCGCTTCACCATTTATGGAGTCGTCCTCGGCCTCTTCATGCGGGCACGTGGCACACGCTTCACCGTACGCGTCATGCGCGAGTCGATGTGGGGCGGGATCGCACTTTCGCTTGATGTTGCCTTCTTCTTCTCGGCAATCAAATTGACGGCGATCGCGAACGCAACGCTGATCGGAGCGCTGCAACCAATCGTCGTTGCCACCGTTGCGTGGCGGCTGTTTGGCGAGAAAGTCTCTCGGCGGGACATGGCGCTCGGCGGCGTCGCAATCGCCGGTGTTGCTGCTGTGATTTTGGGAGGGGCAGGCTCAGACGACACCTCGGCCACCGGTGATCTCCTTGCTTTCGGAGCGTTGTTCGCTTGGTCGGCCTACTTTGTTTTCTCCAAGCGATCGCAAGCGGTGATCACCTCAAGCGAATACACCGTCGGAACCGCGTTGTGGACTGGTCTTGTCAATATCCCGCTTGCGCTTGCCTTTGGGCAAACGTTGGCCTGGCCGTCAGCCACGAGCTGGGTCTGGCTCCTCGTGTTGACAATGGGTGCAGGCGTGCTCGGACACTCGGTGATGAACTGGTCGATCAAGCAGATCCCGCTCTGGTTGGGATCGACGACAACACTCCTAATACCGGTCATCTCGACTGTCGCCGCGTGGGTGTTCCTTGGCGAGCCGCTTAATGGGATCCAGATCGCGGCGATGGTTGTTGTGCTTGGAGCGCTAGGGCTTGTCGTTTCTGGCCAAACTGGGATTGGCTCTCGGCCGCGCCCCCTCCGCCGCTAGGCCGACGAACGACTGAGTTAGAGGCGGCCAGCTTCGATGACGCGGTCGAGGAACTGGCGTGTTCGAGGGTGCGTCGGGGTGCTCAGCAGCACCGACGGGTGCGACGCCTCGAGCACGACTCCCTCGTGGAGAAAGCAGATTTTGTCGGCCACATCGCGGGCAAAGCCCATTTCGTGGGTCGCCAG
>JBBKWJ010000038.1:0-35873 GCA_037968895.1 Acidimicrobiales bacterium | reverse complement strand
CCGAGCGAGGCGTTTTGAACTCGTTGGCGAAGACGCGGCATGCCGTCAACGACTCGGTGGACTGTGGCTGTCAGGGCGTCCCAATCGGGCACTGCGTCGAGCATTGCAACAGCAAGAATCGTCGTTCGCAGTTCGGGATCGCGTTTTATCTCCCACAATGTGGCGTCAGTTGGGTTTAGGCGATCTGAAGTCCGGTTAGGTGTCATCATTCCCCTCTAGAAGTTCCCTTATGAGATCGGTATCTCTCCGGCGATGCCAGGCGCCGTCGTCGGTCGGTTCGAATCCCTCGACTATCCGGAGGCGAGGGTGCGCAGAGCGTTGTGCGTCGAGCAGCTCCAAGCTCCCAGGCACTGAAGGGTCGAGAATGTGAAGAAGCACGTCGGCACCTTCAACCAGCGGGCATTGTCCACCTGTCGGTACAGGGCAGCCATATTTCTGACGGGCTGGCCCCTGGCAGGAGAGGACATCGAATCCAGCTCGAGTAGCTGCCGCAGCCCCCACCCATCGCGACCTGTCGGACTCGACCAGCAGGCGGGTCCGTTCGTGTGGCCCATCGCCTAACCGGTCACCGGGCCACGAGGGAACGTGTCCTTCTGTGCTCATGGTTAGGCGGACCGTAGACCAGTCGTCGGTGCTGAGTGATGCGGTTCCCCTGCTTTTGGCCAACGCCACCATCCGCTGGTTGTTGGCCAGCACGAGAGCTTGGACATTGGGTACGCCCTTTGCATCGGCGTGCCGCAGAAGTGCGTCAAGTAGCCACGTCCCAAGCCGGCCGCGTGAGTTCGGGTCGACGGCGATTCCTAACTCGCCGTCACCGGTGCAGAGCACGCTGTAGCCAGCCTCGGCAACAATGTTCGGGCCATCGTCGGTTGATTCCTCGACGAGTAGACCGAAGCCTCCACGCTCACCGATAGTTGCCCAACGATCAAACCACCGTTGTGGTGGCAGCCCAGCAGTGAAGAATCGCAAATACAAGTCTTCCGCACTTAGGCGTTGGTAAAGTGCTGCGAGCGCTGGACCGTCACCGTCGCCCGAATGTCGAAGCGTTAAAGTCCGACCCTGATCCAGGACGATCGGTTCCCTACATAGTTCGCACCTCAGGTCGCTTGACATCGCTCAAGACTTGCGAATGTCGTTCTGAGCTTTGTGGAACGTGACCGAGACGGCATCGGCGAGCCGTTTGCCCGTCTCGATGACGTCGGCGCGTATTGCCGGATCTTTGACAACGTTCTCGGCAATGTCGACTGTGTCCTCGATCGCGTCAGTCAGACGTTTCAACGATGCACGAACACTGTCTTCGTCGTCACTGTCAAAACCTTGCTCAACGTGCAGCTTGAGCTTGAGCCCGATTGCGGCCAGCTCGTCTCCTACGTTCATCCAGGCACTCTTCACATCTTGGACAGCCACGTCGTCTCCTCTTTCTAAGGTTCTTCCCTCAATCATCGGCGTGAGGTGAAAGGCTGTCGAGGGGCGAACGTCCCGCCATACGACGAGCCGAACTGACTTCCGGCCCTTGAGCGCTTGTCATTTCGAGCGCACATTGAGTACTGAGCCGTCCGGGAAGGAAAACGCATGCGCACACAGGTTGAAGGGCCACCAATAGTTATGACGGGTGACGATCACCTTCTGACACCGATTGAGCGAATGGTTCGTATGTCGCCGGACAAGCCGCTCTTGTCGGTACGCGACGGCGATCGCTACGTGGATCGCTCGGCAGGCGAAGTGTGGTCGCGAATACGGAATCTCGCAAAGGGCTTGATTGCGAGCGATATTGGCGTCGGTGACAGGGTTGCGCTGATGGCTGCGACCTCGGCCGAATGGTTGGAGCTCGATCTGGCGATTGTCGCAATCGGCGCGATCACAGTCCCGATTTATGAGACGTCTTCAGCGCACCAGGTTTCGTGGATCCTTCGCGATAGTGGAGCGGCGTTGGCATTTGTAGAAGATGAAACGCTGATCGCAGCCAATCGGGTGGCCGTAGCAGAGAGCATCTGCCGCGAGATGATTGCTATTCACGACGGTGGTCTCGACGTTCTGATTGGCCGAGGGGTCGGAATCAGCGACGCAGTCGTCGATGAAAGGGTCGAGGCCATCCGTCGCGAGAGCATCGCAACGATTATCTATACGTCAGGCACCACGGGTAATCCGAAGGGCTGCGTCCTCACTCACGGCAATCTTCGGTCGAATGTGCAGCAGGTGTCTGATGCGCTCGGCGACACTGTCGGACCGAGCGACACGGCCCTTCTTTTCCTTCCCCTCGCACACGTTCTAAGTAAGATGACAGCGTTGTATTGTCTTGAGCGGGGGGTCCGAATCGCTTTCGGAACGTCAATCGCAAACCTCCCCGCTGAGTTCGCGCTCGTCAAGCCAACTTTGATCTCGGCCGTTCCCCGAATCTTCGAGAAGGTGTACAGCAAAGCGCAACACACAGCTGAATCCGAGCGGAAGGGAAAAATCTTCGAACGTGCGGCGCGCACCTCGATTCGGTTCTCCCGCCAACGGGCACTTGGCCCGGTCGGCATGGCCACACGGGTAGAGCATCGGATTTTCGATGCGCTGGTGTACAGAAAGATTGCTGCCGCATTCGGCGGCAACCTGAGAATGGCTTTCAGCGGCGGTGGTCCACTCGGCGAACGATTGACTTCATTCTTTGATGGTGTCGGCGTGAGGATCTATGAGGGCTACGGCTTGACCGAGACAAGCCCGATTCTCACGATCAGTCGTACCGATGCGTGGCGCCCAGGTTCGGTCGGCATGCCGGTGGCAGGAACATCCCTCAAGCTCGGCGACAGTGACGAGATCATGGCCAAGGGGCCGCAGGTTTTCCGGGGCTACTGGCAAAATTCCCAAGCTACGGCAGAAGTGGTGGATGAAAGCGGCTGGTTCCAGACAGGCGATGTTGGATCAATCGATGAAGACGGCTACGTCCGGATTACAGGTCGGATCAAAGACATCATCGTGACCGCGGCAGGAAAGAACGTGGCCCCTGCGCCACTCGAGGATCGGCTTCGCGCTCACAGTCTGGTGAGCCAGGCAATGGTCGTTGGAGACGGGCAGCCGTTCATTGCGGCCCTGGTGACGATTGACGCCGACTCGTTCTCCGATTGGGCTACGGAACACGGGCACGCAGGGCGCGATGTGGCCTCGCTCGTCGACGACAAGAAGCTTCGTTCAGAAATACAGGAAGCGATTGACTTCGCGAATGAATCCGTTTCGAGAGCAGAGTCGATTCGCTCGTTCGTGATTCTTCCAAAAGACCTGGAGCTCGATGCCGGGGAAGTGACGCCAACGCTAAAGGTGCGACGCATGGTGGTCATGCAGCACTACGCCGACGTTATCGAATCGATATACAGCACGCCGAGAAGGGACACCACGAAATGACGTCGAACTACGTCGCCTGCCATGCCCGCAATCAGTCAGAAACAGCCGGCAATACATCAACTGGCCGCTCGTAAACGGCGCGCTGAGTATGCCCTAGTCGGCGACCTTACTGTCCCGAGAAGTGCGGCGGTCGTACGACGAGAACGGGAACGGGCGAGGTGCGTATGACTTCGGATGTAACGCTGCCGGTGGTGATACGAGCCATCCCAGTAACGCCGTGCGTAGCCATGGCAATGATGCTGGCCGCTTCGCCTTCGACGTGGTCAACGATTGCCTTCGCCGGCTCGTTCCCGTGGAGTACCTCATAGTCGACTGAACGCTCAAGATCCTTGCCGATGGTCATTGCCACACGGTGGACGTATGCCGATTCGCTGATGTCCCCATGACTCGCGTTTGCGATCTTCGCCGCCTTCGGATCGATGACGCTGATTACCTCTACTGGACTGTGGGTCACGATCGACCACGCAGTTGCGACGGGAATGATCGCCTCTGACACGCTGCTGCCATCGGCGGAAACGACGACGCGACCGTTCACACTGAAACGTTCGGTCTCACAGTGAGGACCAACGAGGAGAACCGGGCTCGTAGTGTGGCGAACGACTTCGTTCGCGACACTTCCGGTGATGAGCTCCGAGCGGCCGCGCCCGTGCGTGCTCATGCACAGCAAGGTTCCGGGCCGTTCGTTCATCAGGTCAAGAAGCTCTTGGGAAACGCGCTTTTGGGGAACCTCAACCCGAACGTCAATAGTGAGACCATCGGCGTCTAGACCCTCAACGATTCGCATGATCTCACGATTCGTATCGGCCAAATACTTCATCTCATCAAACGCGACAACCCGAAGCGTTGAGTCGAGGTAGCGGCAAATGGGTGCCGCAATCTCTAGGGCGCGCACCGATCGGTCCGACCCGTCAAGGGGAACGAGAACGTCTCCAAACATCATGCTCCTTTCGACTCAGGCCAGAGCGTGACCTGAGCATGGGTTTACTTCACTACAGAGCATTGTTGGTCTCGTGGACGCGGAGAAGGGCACCAAGTCATCATTTAGGCGCGCCGAGCGTAAGAGTCGAGGCCAGAGGCAGCGTGATTCTGACGGCCAGTGCATACCCGACGAGGGCAACCAAGGCACCAGCGACACCGTCAAGGACGTAGTGATTGGCGGTGACGACGACTGAGAGCGGCATGAGTAAAGGCCCAATGACCGCAATGCTTCGAGCGAACGCCGACCGCGATGCACGCCAGAGCTCGATGGCAACGAGCAGGTTCCAACCAACATGCAAGCTCGGTATTGCCGCATACTTGTTGACGAGGCTTGGTGGCTGAAGCACCCGGTAAGAAGTCGACCAGCTCGTCACAGTGTCGACATATCCGGCGTCGATTAGGCGGGGTGGGGCGACGGGGTAGAGCACGAAGATGATCAGTCCGATTGCCCCAGAAAGGAACATCGCATTCCGTAACAGCAGGTAGTGAAAGCGATGTCGCTCGTGGAGCCAGACCAGCGTCGCCACGATCACCGGCCAGTGGCCCCAGATGTACACCCAGTTTCCCAATTTGGCGAGAAACGGGATGTCGGTGATCGTGCCTTGGAACTCGGGCGAAAACGATATGCCGAGGCGTCGTTCAAAGGCAAGAACGTCTCGTCCGTGCTCGATGGCGATACCGGCGGCACTCTCGGTTAGCCCTCTGACACCGAAGTAGAACAGCACGGCCAACGCGATCAACAACGCCTGTTTGGCAAATTCGCGCCACCCGTCGATGAGCGGGACCTCTGGCTCGTTATGCCCGTTCAGTGGATCGCGACCTAGCACGATGACATATCCTCCTCGCGTCATTCTCCATCGGATTGGCCATTTAGACCAGGGGACTTCGGCTTCACGTGACATCAGAACTGGTTACCCTTACATCCGTGGTGAAGGATGCAACACCAGGTTGGTGGTTTGATGCGGCGGGTTACTCGCTCTACCTTCGCTCGTTCTCGGATACCGATGGCGACGGCGTCGGTGATCTCGCCGGCATCTCCGAGCGACTCGACTATCTCACCGATCTCGGCATCAATCTGATCTGGGTGACGCCCTTCTATCCATCGCCCCAGGCTGATTTCGGTTACGACGTCGCAGACTACTGCGCCGTCGACGATCTATACGGCGGCCAGCGTCAATTCGATCGGTTGGTTGAAGAGGTCCATCGACGAGGAATGCGCATCGTTGTTGACTTGGTACCAAACCACTCGAGCGCCAAACACCCTTGGTTTGATCAGTCGCCGGACTACTACATCTGGGCCAAGGCAGCAACGGATGGGGGAGCGCCAAACAATTGGGTCAGCTACTTCGGAGGGCCCGCCTGGACCTTCGATGAGGCCGTGGGTAAGTACTACCTCCATCTGTTTCTCCCTGAACAGCCAGATCTGAATTGGCGTAACCCTTCTGTTCGTGAAGAATTCCGTTCAATTCTTCGCTTCTGGCTGGAGCAGGGCGTCGACGGCTTCCGGGTAGATGTCGCACAGGGGCTAGTGAAAGATAAGCACCTGCGGTCAAATCCAACAATCGGCCCACTGGACCCAGAGGCAACGCGAGAGTCGCAATGGGCATCCTTAGATCACCGATACGACATCCTGCAGCCCGAATCGCAGAAAATCTTCAAAGAGTGGAAACAGATTTGTGCCGAGTACGGAGCTGTCCTCATCGGCGAGACGTCCGTCGAGGACCCGGAGAGGTTCGCTGAACTGCTTGACGGTGAAGGCCTCGATGCCGGGTTCTGGTTGGCGCCGATGCACCACGAGTGGTCAGCTGAGTCGATACGCCAGGTGTTGAGTGATCCAATAGAGGCGGTTCGCGATCCGAGATCGATCTGCTGGCAAGGATCTAGCCTTGACGAAGTGAGGGCCACAACCCGCCTCGGGGGTGGCCAACAGGGCCGCGAGCGTGCACTCGCTCTTTCTACACTGCTGTGGTGCTTGCCCGGAATTCCCTTTCTGTTCCAAGGCGAGGAGCTCGGGCTGGAACAGGGCATCGTCAAACCCGATGAACGAGCCGATCCGGTCGGCGATGACGTGGCGGCTAGCCGCGATGGCTGCCGAACTCCGATGCCGTGGGAGCCGGGCCCGATGTTTGGATTCACCACCGCAGAGAGATCGTGGCTACCCGCTGGCGGCCGGACCGATGACGACACGGTCCTTGTGCAACGGGCGACCGTCGGGAGTTGGTTTGAGCGCTACCGCGCTCTGATCCAAGTCCGCATGGAGCGACCAGAGCTTCGCTCCGGTGCCATCGAGTGGATCGATAAGTACCCACCCGACGTTGTCGTATTTCGCCGGGGGAGTGTCGTCGTTTTCGTGAATGCGGGAGCCGAGGCCGTTTCAATTCAAGAAAGGGGCGAAGTGCTCTTTGACAGCTTTTGGCAGCTCACAGGCACAACGAATAGGCTCAAGCTTGCTCCAAATCAAGCCGTTGTAATGGTCGAGGTATTTCAGAACCAGAAGCGTCCTAGCATGGGCAGCCCCGGTCAGTTATAGGAAGTGCGACGATCTTGCAAAGCCCCCTTGTCATCCCTGGTCCTCGCGCGGTGCTGCGTCATGCCTGGCCGAACGTAATGATGGGAAAGATCGCTCCCGTCGCCGTTTTTCTTGGTTTCCTGCAATTTGCGGGAACCGTAGGAGCCCTTCTCGCTGCGCTTGCTTGGTCGTTCGGTGTCGTCTTCTATCGAAAGGCAACCGGACAAACTGTTCCTGGGCTCGTCATAGTGAGCACGATTGGGCTGTTGGCTAAGACAATTTTGGCGCTCGCCACGGGCAGTCTTGTCGTCTATTTCCTGCAACCGACGATTAGTACTGCGCTTGTTGGATTCGCGTTTCTCGTCTCGGTGCCGATGGGCCGCCCTTTAGCGGCACGGTTGGCAAATGACTTCTGTCCCTTTGACGCTGAAACAGCCGAACACCCAATGCTGAAGTTGTTCTTTACCCGGCTCTCGCTGCTCTGGGCAGTCACGAGCCTGATCAACGCAGGCGTCACACTCTGGTTGTTGTTCACCCAGTCGACGACAACCTTCGTGCTCATCAAGTCGTTCATGGGGCCGTCGTTCACTGCGGCAACGCTCGGCATCGCCGTTGTCTGGTTCCGATTCCGAATGCAGCGTGCTGGCCTTCAGCTTCAGTTCGCCAAAACAATGCCGGTCAAAGCTATGCCCGTCGCCATCCGAGTTCCAGCCGCCGCCTAACCCTCTCGAGCCCCGTCGACATGCAGTTCATCGCCCACCGAGCAGGTAACAGTGTCGAATCGCTAGCGGCGGCCGAAGGGCGAGTCGATCTCGTCGAGATTGATGTGCATCGCGGCCATGGCGGAGGCGCTGAGGTTCGTCACAGCAAAGTCTTGTGGCCGTCGCGTCGACTCTGGGAGCGGTGGTACCTCCTGCCGAAGGGCGAAGTCATCCCGTCCATTGACGAGATTGTTGATTCGGCCAGCGCCGAGACAGGGCTATGGCTCGATCTGAAGGGTGTCAGAAACGACATCGCTGACCAGATTACGACACTCTCGGTTGGTCGAGACCTCGTTGTATCGTCCAAGTCGTGGTGGCTTCTGGGCCCGTTTGCCAATGTTGGTGGGGTGCGGACCTTTCGTTCGGCCGGGAACCGTTTCGAACTTATGCTGCTCCTTTGGCTACCGACAAGAGTTCGCACTGACGGAGCTGTTGTGAATCGGCGCCTGCTCAGTGACAAGACAATCGACCGCCTGCGTAACCGGGGTCAGCTCTATACGTGGAACGTCCCTGATAAGGCCGCCGTCGAGCACCTTCGGAATCGAGGGCTCGACGGGGTCATTCTCGACAATATTGATCTAGCTGTCTAAGGCCGACAGATCGAGGGCCTGTCCGACTTGGGCCACAGGGATTCTTGGCTGCATGACGTAGAGTTCGTCGGGTGAAAACGCTTGCCGTGTTGCTCCTTGCGTCAACGATGGCGCTCTCTGCGTCGTCGTGCGCCGGCGAGACTGATGCTGGATCGAAAGTCCTTGTGCTTGCTGCTGCATCGCTGAGTGATGCCTTCACCGCGATGGAGACAGAATTCGAGGCCGCCAACCCCGGCATCGACGTGCAGCTCAACTTCGCCGGCAGCTCGTCGCTGCGGGAACAGATCAACGAAGGGGCGCCAGCCGACGTGTTCGCCTCGGCGAACGAGGCTGTCATGGCTGATGTCGTCGCATCTGGCGCCGCCAATGACGCGCCTCGGCTGTTTGCCCATAACGTGCTGCAACTTGCAGTTCCCTTAGGGAACCCTGGCGGAATAACGGAGCTGGCCGATCTGACCAACGCCGAGCTGGCCATAGGACTCTGTGCTGTTGGCGTGCCGTGTGGTGACCTCGCTCGTGAAGCCTTAGCGTCCGCCGGAGTCGAAGCCTCGGTCGATACGAACGAGCCTGACGTTCGAGCGTTGCTCTCAAAGCTTGAGGCCGACGAACTCGATGCTGGGATCGTGTATCGATCAGATCTCGTCGGAATGAGCGGAAAGATTGAAGGGGTTGAGGTCGCGGCGCTTTCTCGAACGGGGACCGACTACCCAATCGTTGTCCTTTCCGACTCGCCGGAGCCGGCGGATGCGCAATTGTTCGTAGACTTCGTGCTCTCCGCTGAAGGGCAAGACATCATGGCCGCATTCGGATTTAGCAACCCGTGACAGTTCGGCAAACTCGATCAATCAGACAACAACCTCCGCTCGTATTGGTGGCGCTCGGCGTCGTTGGCGCTGCGTTGTTCGTAATACCGCTCGTTGGGCTGCTCTTGCGGACACCATGGCGAGATCTCCCTTCGCTCCTTTCGTCCGATGTCGTGCTGGATGCATTACGTCTCTCGTTGCTGACATCAGTGCTTGCCGCAGTAGTTTCGCTTCTGCTCGGGGTGCCGCTGGCATGGCTGTTAGCACGAGTCGAGTTTCCTGGTCGCCATGTCGTGCGGTCGGTCGTCACCCTGCCTATGGTGCTGCCTCCCGTAGTCGGCGGAGCTGCCCTTCTTTTTGCCCTCGGGCGGCGGGGCATCGTTGGCGAACCGATCAACGACGCGACTGGTTTCTTGCTGCCGTTCTCGGTGTGGGGTGTCATCGTGGCAAACACCTTTGTGGCGATGCCATTTCTCGTCATTACCGTTGAGGGGGCGTTGAACTCGATCGACCAGCGCTACGAGGCCGCAGCAACTTCGCTCGGCGCAAGCCGACTCACGGTGTTCCGCCGAGTCACGCTTCCAATGATTGCGCCATCGATCCGAGCTGGAGTCCTTCTGGCGTGGGCCAGAGCGCTTGGCGAGTTTGGAGCAACGGTTACCTTCGCTGGCAACCTGCAAGGACGAACCCAAACGTTGCCACTGGCGGTATTCGTTGCCCTTGAGTCTGATCGAGACACCGCCGTTGCCATAAGCCTTTTGCTGGTGGCCGTGTCACTTGTTGTGCTGGTCACGATGAGAGACCGTTGGTGGTCGCGCTCATGAGCGTCGAAAAGGCCCTTCATGCTCGCATCGTGCTACGTCGCAGTGAGCAGTTCACGCTCGACGTGGCGCTCACTATTGCGGCTGGCGAGACCGTTGCGCTCGTCGGTCCAAACGGAGCAGGCAAGTCGACGATGGTCGACGTTCTGGCTGGGCTGCTGCCCCTCGATGATGGTTCAATTCGCCTCGCCGATCGGGATTTGGACGACGTAGCTCGGGGGATATTCGTTCGGCCAGAACAGCGCCGTATCGGAGTGGTGTTCCAGGACTACCTACTCTTCGATCACCTCTCGGTCGAAGACAACGTTGCGTTCGGGCCATCGTCGTCTGGCCAGGGCCGGCGAGATGCACGACGAGCCTCGCGTCGATGGATCGAAGCGTTCGACCTAGCCGATCTTGCGAAGCGACGACCTTCGGAGCTTTCAGGGGGCCAGGCCCAACGGGTCGCGCTCGCTCGGGCACTGGCATCGGAGCCAGATCTGCTATTGCTCGACGAACCTCTGTCGGCGCTAGATGTAGAGACTCGAAGTGAGCTGAGGCGAACACTGGTTGAGCACCTTCTTGATTACCCAGGGCCTCGGCTGCTCATCACCCATGATCCGACCGACGCTTTTCTCTTGGCTGACCGGATTCTTGTGCTCGAGGACGGGGCAGTAACGCAGGCGGCGACTCCGGAGGAGATACGGCGTCGCCCCGCCACCAGGTATGCGGCTGCCCTCGCAGGCACGAACCTGTTGGCCGGTACGAACCGCGGCGGCTCGCTGACGATCGATGGGAGCACTCAATTGCTGCAGACCGCAGACGCGCACACCGAAGGACGGGTGCTCATCACAATCCACCCGACTGCGATCGCACTGCATGAACGGGAACCTCACGGCAGCCCCCGAAACAGCTGGCAGACCACGATCGAGTCGGTTGAGCCGCTCGGTGAGACGACTCGGATCACGCTGGCCCAACCCATTCCCCTTGGAGTCGATATCACGCCAGCGTCAACGGCAGCGCTCAACCTTGTCCCAGGGGCGCCCGTGTGGGCGTCGGTCAAGGCCACCGAGATTGCGGTCCACGCGGCCTAGGGCGTCACGAGAATCTTCACGTGCTGTTCGGGGTCGCCAAGATCGGCAAACGCTTGAGGCGTGGCCGCAAGATCGACAATGCCTGAGACTAATTGGTCGACACCAGGTAGCTGCTGCGAGACGAGCGACTGAAGTGTTGCCGCGAACTCGTCGCCCGTATAGCCAAGCACAAACTGGAACTCCAGTTCCTTGTTGATGGCCGCGAACGGCTCGAAAACGTCAGGTTCCATGCAAACGCCAACCACGACAATTCGAGTGCCCTTCTGTGCTCCTTTTGAGACTGCCTTGATCATCCCAGGAACGCCGACGCACTCGAAGATCACGTTTGGTTTCGCCACGATGCCTTGAAGTGCGAGGAACGGATCAGTTCGGTCAACTCCCTCCGGCCAACACGCGCTAGCCCAGGTGTCATAGGGCGACGCAGAGGCAGGGTCGATGACGACATCGGCACCAAGCGATTCGGCAAGCTGCCGGCGACGGGGTGAATAGTCAGCGGCGATGATCGGTCCGACGCCCTTGGCCTTCAGAGCGATGATGACTGCAAGACCTACCGGACCGCAGCCGATGACGAGTGGAACTGAGTCGGCCTGAAGACCCGCTTTGGCGACGGCATGGGCGCCAACAGCGAGCGGCTCGGTGAGTGCCGCTAGCTCAGTGGGAAGGTCTGTCGGGACGGTCAGACACAGGGCGGCATCGAGAACCATTCGTTCGGCGAAGCCCCCGGTGAGGTCGTTTGAATACCCAAGGGTGTGCACCACGCCGCTCGCCATTGAAACCGGGAGCGAACAGACCCGATCGCCGGGCTTCAACGCTTGGCCCGCGGCGCCGATGGCGCTGCCACCGTGTCCTACGTCAAGAATCTCGACGCAAAACTCGTGTCCCATCACTACATCACGAGCTGCGTCGAGCGAAGCCCGCTTTGGACTCGGGTTCCCGAGACCTTGTGACGCAAGCTGGTCAAGATGCTTTGCGGCATGAAGGTCGCTGCCACAGATTCCGCACGCCAGCACCCGGCCGAGAATCTGTCCTGCGATGGGGACCGGCTCGGCAATCTCGTCGACAACGAGTGAACCGGAGCGGAGTACCAAAGCCTGCATGGCGTGCCTTTCGAAATGCGATCCGTCGTAGCCTCGCACATCCTTTGCCTTACGACCGAACTGCTAACGTGCGCGAATGGGAACGCCCTCGCTTGGCCAATCGATTCGTCTCGCTGATCTGGAGAACGAGCCTGATCCGATTCTGGAGCGCCTCCGCAACGAAGAGCCAGTGTGTTTTGTTGAGGCGCTCGACATGTGGCTTGTCACGAAGTGGGACGACGTCGACTTCATCGAGGGCAATCCCTTGCTATTTTCTGCATCGACAGACCCATCGTTTTTGGCCAGAGCGCTCGGACCAAACATGCTGACGACAGATCCACCCGAGCACACCCGGCTGCATACGATGTTGCAGCCGCCATTTCGGGCCAGCGGCCGGAGCGGACCTTTCGTTGCTGGTGAATTGGCTGCTCTGGCCGACAACATCCTTGAGATGATCGACGAGCCGACGTTCGACGTGATGACTGCATATGCCCAGCCGCTTGCTGCTGGCAGCCTGGCCACCGTGCTCGGACTAGATCATCACGGACTCGACCGGATGTGGTCGTGGTGTGAAGGCCTATGTGCCGATCTGGCCAACTTCGAAGATGATCCGGCGCTGACGGCCAAGGGCGCTGCGGCCAAGGCAGAGCTCGGAGACGCAATCGGCGAGAAGATCGCGGCGGGCGACGATGATGATTCGGCTATCGCGTCGTTCGTCAGGGCGGGGGCAACGCCGGAAGAGATCGTCAACAACGTTCGACTAATGATTTCCGGTGGCATCAATGAGCCTCGGGATGGCATCGGCCTGGTGACCATGGTCTTGTTGACCAGGCCCGATTTGCGTGAGCGCATCGAGGCCGAGCCAAACAAACTCCGCCGGCTTATTGAAGAGACGATGCGGATCTACAGCCCAGTTGGCACTGTGACTCGACAGACGACCGCTGACGTTGAGATCAGAGGGGTCACGATTCCCGCTGGTTCGATGGTGGCTGGTGTGCTTCGTTCGGTCAACGTTGATGAGGACCATTGGACGCAGCCGTTTGAGATTGACCTCGATCGACGCGAGGGCACACATGCGGCCTTTGCGCTCGGCGCGCACCGGTGCCTCGGCGAATGGCTAGGCCGCCAGGAGATACGGGTTGGAGTCGAGCGCCTTTTCGAGCGCTTTCCCAAGATTCGTCTGGCCGTCGACAACGTTGAGCTCCTTGGGTTTGAGTTCCGCGGTCCGCGACGACTCGTGGTGGCAGTCGATTAGCCAGGCATCTCGGTTTGCTCGAGGATCGTCGCGAGCCACGACATGTTGTCGAGTGCGAAGCGGGCTTCTTGTGCGATGTCCGCCTCGATCGGAACCTCACGCATGACAAGCGAAAGGGCGTTTGGATGGATTGTGGTTGGCAAATAGTCGTTGAGCGTCTGCCGATCAGTAATGCGGAGCTGAGGGCCGGGACGACGACGATGTTTGGGTTGCACGAGAGCGACGAAGGCCTCCTTGACCTGCGGATGAAAGCCATAGGCCGCATGGTCAGGGGGAAAGGCCTCGGCCACCGTTGTTGGTGACGATTTGCCGAGTGGCTTTGACACACCGAAGCCGATCGAACGTCGCAGCGAAGGTTCAATCGTAAGCTGCAGGCATACGACGTTGTCGCGCCGACTGCTCATATCAGCGCCCGGGCCGATCCGAAATTGGCGCCTCATCACCGTTGCCACCGCATGTCGTCCTTGCCAGTTTCCGCCATACCAGGCCGCTCTAATGGGGCGATGGGTCTCGTCGGACGGGATCATCACACCGAAGCCAAGCAGCGGCATGAGCTCCGCGACCTGTCGTCGCTGATTGCTGGCCGATGTTAAATCGCTTAGAAAAGACATAAAGATCCCTCCGCCCTGCCATTGAGCAACAGTAGATCAACTCGACATGATCTCGGGGGAGTGAGACGATGAGTTTCTTAGGATCTGGAGGCCATATGTGCAGTATTCGCTCAGCGTTGATCGAAGCGGTTCCTATTGCGGGGGCGGTGGGAGCTGAGGTATCAGGACTCGATCTGGCGTTGCCCTTTACCGATGACGTCAGAGCCGCAGTCAGAGATTTGTTCGTCGAGCATCAGGTGCTGGTGTTCCGCAACCAGGAGCTAACAGGCGAGCAGCAGATCTCGTTTGGCGAACAGTTCGGCGAACTCGACGTCCATCCGTTCGTCGAAGGTTCGCTCGCTGATCCCCGTCTTCTTGATGTCGTGACCGAGCCCGACGATCAGGCCAACTTCGGTGGTGGCTGGCATACCGACCTTACGTTCCTGCCCGAGCCTGATCTTGGGTCGATCCTGTATGCGCTTGAGGTGCCACCCTTCGGCGGCGACACCCTCTTCGCGAGCCAAACGAAGGCGTACGACGCGTTGAGCGACCGCATGAAAGTGATGCTCGAAGGTCTTGTTGCCGTTCACTCGGCCGAACCTCAATATGGAGCGGGCGGGAAGTCGACCCTCTCCAAAGCCATGAAGACAAAGAATCAAACGGCGGCATATGACACAGTTGAGCATCCTGTCATCCGGACCCACCCCGAATCTGGACTGAAGTCGATCTACGTCAACCGAGCCTTCACCATTCGTATCCGCTCACTTCGTCCGTATGAGTCATCGGCGTTGCTCGAAATGCTCTACGCCCATGCAGTGAAGGAGCGCTTCACCTGCCGCGTTCGGTGGGAGCCGGGCACCCTTGCCATGTGGGACAACCGCAGCGTGCAGCACTATGCGCTGCATGATTACGCCGGTCAGCGACGCCGTATGAGACGGGTCACAGTCAAGGGCGATCGTCCGGTCTGAAGAAATCGGGAGCTCCAGTTATGGTTCTTTGGCGGAGGTTGGACTAGGAATAGAGGACCTACAAACCAATTCTGAAGTCGGAGTTTTCGAACATGCGCGAAGCTGTCATCGTTTCCTACGCCCGTACTGGGCTTGCCAAGTCCGGCCGTGGTGGATTCAATATCACGCCGGCAATGTCAATGGCTGCCCATGCGGTGAAGCACGCAGTCGAAAAGTCTGGTGTTGACCCGGCCAAGATCGAGGACTTCTATCTCGGCAATGGCGCCCACGGCGCGGGCAACCTAGCCCGTCTCGCAGGTTTGCTCGGCGGGCTCCCAACCACAACCGCGGGCGCCACAATCCAGCGCCATTGCGCATCCGGGCTCAACTCGGTCGCCCTTGCAGCCAACGCGATCAAGCAAGACGGCGTTGACGTAATCGTCGCTGGTGGCGTTGAGTCAATTTCAATGCCTAACCCCGGCATGGGCGGCTCAGCAAACATGGACCCCGCCCTCTCCGAGATGTACCCAGCGGTCTACATGGCCATGATCGAAACGGCCGACATCGTCGCCGAGCGCTACAACGTGTCGCGTGACTATCAAGATGAGTACTCCGTCGAATCGCAGCGACGTACCGCTCTGGCCCAGGAAAACGGCCTTTTTGAAGACGAGATCGTGCCAATGGCAACCAAGATGAAGCTTGTCGATCGCGAAACCAAAGAAGAGACCATCGTCGACTACGTGGTTGACCGCGACGAATGCAATCGTCCTGGCACCGAACTCTCAGGACTGGCCAAGCTGCAGCCGGTACGGGGCGAAGGCAACTACGTCACTGCGGGTAACGCAAGCCAGCTTTCTGATGGCGCCGCAGCCCTCGTGATGATGGAGGCCGCCGAGGCCGAGCGTCAGGGCCTAGAGCCACTCGGCGCATTCAAGGGATTCGCAACTGCAGGCTGCGAGCCCGATGAGATGGGCATCGGTCCTATCTACGCTGTGCCCCGTCTACTCGCTCGCCATGGTCTGACCGTTGACGACATCGATCTGTGGGAGCTCAACGAAGCGTTCGCATCTCAGTGCCTCTACTCCCGCGACACGCTCGGAATCGACCCCGAGAAGTACAACGTCAACGGCGGCTCGATTTCGATCGGTCACCCCTTTGGTATGACGGGCACGCGTTGCGCAGGTCACTTGCTGCAAGAAGGCAAGCGTCGTGGCGCCAAGTACGGCGTTGTCACCATGTGCATCGGCGGCGGTCAAGGCGCCGCAGGCCTCTTCGAGATCTACTAGACGCTCTCCAGAACGGTTCCTGTTCGCATATGGTGATTCACAATCGCTGCCATATCTAGACCAACGGACAGGAACCAGATGGAAATCGCGTCTTCCGCACTTGAGCTCATTGGGAATACTCCGCTAGTCGACCTGCCACGCATCTCAGCTGGACTTCCAGGTCGCGTTGTGGCCAAGCTCGAAACAACAAACCCTGGCGGCAGCAGCAAAGACCGTGCTGCCGTCACGATGATAGATGCAGCTGAGGCTGCGGGCTTGCTGAAACCGGGCGGCACAATCATCGAGCCGACCTCAGGCAACACCGGCGTCGGTCTCGCCATTGTCGCGGCCCAGCGCGGCTACAAGTGCATCTTTGTGGTCACCGACAAGGTCGGTAAAGAGAAGGTTGAACTGCTACGGGCCTACGGGGCCGAGGTTGTAGTGTGCTCCGTCGCCGTCGCTCCTGAGGACCCGGCGTCCTACTACTCAACGGCCGAGCGCCTTGTCAAAGAAACTCCAGGGGCGTTCCGTCCCAATCAATACGACAATCAGGCTAACCCCGAGGCACATTACACCTCGACTGGACCTGAGATCTGGCGACAGACCGATGGCAAGATCACCCACTTTGTCACAGGAGCTGGCACCGGTGGCACCATCAGCGGCGTCGGTCGATACCTCAAAGAACAGAATCCAGACATCAAGGTCATCGCCGCCGACCCTGAGGGATCGGTGTACTCGGGAGGGTCAGGCCGCCCTTATCTGGTTGAAGGCGTTGGCGAAGACTTCTGGCCAACCACATACCACGCCGACGTAGTCGACGAGACGATCGCAATCAGCGACCAAGACTCGTTCCTTATGGCCAGAAAGGTCACTCAGGAAGAAGGAATTCTGATCGGCGGTTCGGGCGGTACGGCTGTTGGCGTTGCCCTAAAGGTCGCAGAGACCGCTTCGCCAGATGATCTCATAGTGGTGTTGATCCCCGATAGCGGCCGAGGCTACTTGTCGACGGTGTTTGACGACGATTGGATGGCGTCGTTTGGCTTCATCTCAACCGACGGTCACAACATTGGCGAGGTTCTGAAGCACCGTGACGACGAGATCCCTCCACTCGTCTACGTCGAGCCGACAGATTCGGCCCGGAAAGCCGTCGACCTGATGCGCAGCCACGGTCTGAGCCAGCTTGTAGTGGCAAAAGGCGAGATGCCACTTGCAACTGCTGAAGTGATGGGCTCGATCGACGAGCTGAGACTGATGGAGTTGGCATTCGACGCCGACGGCGTGCTTGATCGACTTGTCGACGATGTCATGAGCGCAAAGCTGCCAACAATCGGCATTGGCCAAAACGTCGAACTGGCGGTACGGCTCCTCGATCGAGCGCCCGCATTGTTGGTGCTCGACGGCGGTCGCCCTCGGGCCGTGATTACTCGCACCGACGTGCTGGCCTACCTTTCTTCAGAGAATCTTTCGGGAGCAGATCATGGCTGATGACAAATTTCTCGACTCACACGCGTATGGCTTCGAAACGAGGGCCATCCGGGCGGGACAGCCCCACGATCCAACGAGCGGAGCAGTAGTTACGCCGATAAGCATGGCGACAACCTTTGCTCAGCCCGCACCAGGGGAGCACAGGGGATACGAATACTCGCGGACGGGAAACCCGACGCGTTCTGCGTTAGAGGCAAACCTCGCTGCTCTTGAGGGTGCCGAACACGGCCTCGCGTTCGCGAGCGGTATGGCTGCTTCCGACACTGTGTTGCGCGGCCTGCGTCCGGGAGACCATCTCGTTCTTGGAAACGATGCATACGGCGGCACATACCGATTGATTGCACGAGTCATCGCCCCAATGGGAATCACCTTCTCAACGGTCGACCTCACCGACCCGGCGGCGCTCGCCGCTGCGTGGACGCCGGCGACCAAACTGGTGTGGCTTGAAACGCCGACAAATCCGCTTCTGACTGCAGTCGACATTCAGGCCGTTGCTGACGTTGCGCACGCCAACGGCGGCATCTGCGTCGTCGACAATACGTTTGCCACCCCTTACCTGCAGCAACCGCTCAGCCTCGGCGCTGACATCGTGGTGCATTCGACTACGAAGTACCTTGGGGGACACTCGGACGTGGTCGGCGGGTTTATTGCGACCAACAGCATTGACCTGCGTGACCAGTTTGCGTTCATGCAGAACGGAGCGGGTGCAGTGCCTGGCCCTATGGACGCGTATCTCACGCTTCGTGGCATTAAAACGCTGGCCGTCCGTATGGACCGCCAATGCGACAACGCAGAGGCACTCGTCGAACTGCTCACCCAGCACGATGCGGTGTCGACGGTGCTGTATCCAGGGTTGGCATCAACGCCAGGGCACGAGGCCGCAGCGAAGCAGATGAAGCGGTTCGGTGGGATGATCTCGTTCCGTGTTGCTGCTGGACGCGACGCAGCGATGCGACTGACCTCGGCGACTGAAGTCTTCACGTTGGCGGAGTCACTTGGCGCCGTTGAGTCGCTCATCGAGCATCCAGGCGTGATGACCCACGCCTCTGTAGAAGGATCACCGCTACAGGTACCAGATGATCTGATCCGTCTCTCGGTTGGCATCGAGACTCTGGCCGACCTTGAGGCCGACCTCACGACAGCCCTCGATTCTGTCGCCTGATGAACACATACCGAGCAGGTGCCCTTGCCGTCACCGACTTCCTTGATGCGCAGCAGCTGGTCACTGACAGCGGCATCACCTGGCGCCGGGTGCCAGAAGGTGAGCCAGCCTCGACTCTGTACCACGGGTCTGCCGGTATCGTGCTGTTCTATCTGGAGCTGCATCGAGCAACAGGTGAACAGCGCTATCTTGACACCGCTAAGGCGGCCGGCACTTCTCTTCTGTCGTCATTGGGCGAGAAAATCGATCGTTCAGAGCACCTCACGGTCGGGATCTATTCCGGCTGGCCTGGCTACGTCATTGTCCTTTCCGAGCTGTGGAAGGCGACGGGTGACTCAGCCTTCAAAGATGGTGCAGTTGCCTTGCTCGGCCAGATTGAGGCGCAATCGTCTGAAGTTGGCGCTGGCGCGGCGTGGATCGAAGACATTCCTTTCTCTGACATCACCGGTATCAAGGGCAAAGGCGAGGTTGTCGACCTCTCGATCGGAGCGGCTGGAGTCGGCCTCGTGCTGCTCTATGCCCACCGTGAGGGTCTGCTTGATTCATTGTCGTTGGCGACGCGTGCGGGCGATCGGCTTCTCGAGATCGCCGAAGAAGTCGACGGCGGACTCCGCTGGTTGATGATGGCCGAAATGCCATTCCCCTTCACGGCACCAAACTTCGCACACGGCGCAGCCGGTGTCGGCTACTTCCTCGCTGACCTGTACTCAGCTACCGGTGACGATCGATACCTTGACGCAGCCAAAGCTGGTGCCCAGTACGTAATGTCACGCTCATCGTCGCAAGACGAAGGCGTGCTCGTGTGCCATAACGAAGAAGAGCAGCCGGCCAGTCTCTTTTACCTTGGCGTATGCCACGGTCCTCCCGGAACCGGACGGTTCATGTACCTCATGCATGCGCTCACCAAGGATGATGTCTACCTCGACTGGCTGAAGGAGAACTTCCTTGGCTTGAAGAGCACCGGTGCGCCCGAAACTCGCACTGAGGGGTTGTGGCAGAACGTGGGACAATGCTGCGGTGACGCTGGCATCGGTGACTATGCGCTTTTCCTGTATGACGCGACCGGCGACGAGTCGTACCTGCGTTACGCCGAACGGGTCGGTGACTACGTCCTAGGTCAAGCCGACAGCTCGCTTGGCAATTCATGGAGCACCGCGGAGCACCGAAACCGAGACCGTTTTGTTGAGTCACAAACTGGTTATATGCAGGGAGCGGCCGGAGTCGGAAGCTTCCTTCTGCACCTCGCTACTGCGACCTCTGGAGCGCCTAGCAAGATCGTGTTGCCAGATACGCCGTTCTATCGAGCGTTCTAGACGGCGTCTGACGTCATCGAGCCTGCAGTTGGGGTGGTACGAGCACCCAGCTCGTTGTCGATCATCAGCAGGCCATAGCCGTCGTCCTTTACGAGTCGAAGCTTGGCGATAACGCCGCTCACGGTCGCTTCCTCTTCGACCTGTTCGTTAACGAACCACTGCAGGAGGTTATAGGTCGCGTGATCTTTGGCCGCGAGGGCAAGGTCGCTCAGCTCGTTTAGTCGGGTCGTCATTGACTGCTCGTGATCTAACGATGCCTGAAAGACGTCGATCAGAGCGCCGAACTCGGAAGGAGGTTCGTCGATCTGGGCGAGCTTGAGTGCGACGCCTTGTTCAATGAGGTACTTGTAGATCTTCGTGGCGTGGAGTATCTCTTCCTCGTACTGCGACTCAAGCCAGTTTGCGGCACCGTTGAAGTCGGCGTTGCTGCAATAGGCGGCCATTGCGAGGTACAGATAGGCCGAGTAGAACTCGTGATTGAGCTGGTCGGAAAGGGCCTCTTGCATCGGATTGGAGATCATTGTCGACCAGTCTAGTGGAACGCATGGCGCCCCGAAAACGGACCTTTTACTCTGTCTAAGAAAGCAGCGTGGTCAATGACCTAGTCCACGCTCGGATTACCTGCCGGTCGGTTCGTGCAAAGTGCGACGCAAGCTGCTCCCACGACTCGAACGAGGTGAGAATGGCCCCCATTGCCGAAACATCGTTCCGTGTCGCCTTCGAGAGCGAAGCGAGTTCGGCGTCAAAGTGTTGGCTGAACTGGTCGGCGAATGTTGACCGAACGTTTCGGAGCATTTCGTTGGCCGACGAGAAGTCGGTCGCACGATGGCGCAAGAGTCGTGCCATCGGAGCCGTCGTTTCGTAGAGTTTGATACGGGCTGCCACGATGGCCTTTACTCGCTGCTCGAGTGTGCCTTCGCCGATGTTCGGAATCTCCATTAGGTCGGAGTACCGGTCGAAATAGATCTGCGACCCGTGATCTCGTAAATCGTCGAGCGTCTCGAAGTAGCGGAAGAGTGAGGCGCTAGAGATGCCAGCCCGGTCTGCGATTTGTTCCGCCGATGGGGGCGAGTAGCCCTCAAGGACGAGGTCAATCATCGCAGTAGCGGCGGCGACTCTTCCCCGCTCGCGTCTGGCCCGGCGGCCATCAGTTGTTGGTGTCGGCTCTACACGCATGAGCCTCACATTATCAGACGACCCCATTTCTTCTGAGACAATTACTCTCATAAGCAATTGAGGGACAAACGGGCATGCGTTACTGTGCCCGCCGCCGAGGTATACGAATGGCGCAGCCAACTGTTTAAGGGAAAGATCGGTCGAACGCGATGATCTGTGTGCTTAGCTAAACCGATAGTTAATAAATGTGTGATCGTCGCCCGCGAAACCAATTGCGATGAACTGGTAAGGATCGTTGCCGTCAGTCCGGTTGAGAAATGCACCGGCGTCGATGCTCCGGTCGAAAACCCAGACCCCAGTCGTCTCAGCGAGCACGATCAGAGAGTCGAGTTCGGCGTTCTCGTCGGCAAGCGGGCTGGCGACGGCCATCTGCACACTGCCGTCGACCGATGGTTGGGGTTGGGGCGAGTATGGGTCGATTGTGAACGCAGACAGTCCTGCGCCGACTGACCAGTAGTCCTCGGGGTGAGCAACAGAATTCTCGAGCTGGCCAAGGAGACTACTCGGATCGATGTCTTCTATTGGTCTCATAACGGTGTAGAAGATGCGGACGAGCGTGGCGCCGCTGTCTTCGCGGACAGTGACCGTCATCGCAGCCCAGTCGATCGCAGGGTCGGGATGGCTACCGAAATCGCCGAACTTGATCTCGGTGAAGGCGCCGTTGTCGTCAGAACCCGTTTCGAACTCGTACTGGGGGAGTTGGTAGTCGGCGGATTCCGTCTGGTAGAGCGCAACAACGTCAGCAACCGGGGCATCAGTCAAGTATTCAACGTTCGCTCGGTTGTTGATTCGTGTGAGCCGTTCACGGTCGTCACGCTCGGCATCGACCCCGAAGCGGCGCACGACGGCCCCAGGGGCAACTGGAAAGCCGCCGATCTGGTCGCTCAACGCAGCGATGGCGCCAACCGGGTCAGCGCCCCCTAACTCCCGTTCGCTTATCGCCAGGAGTTCGTCGAAGACGATGGCAGCATCTTGAACCTCGCCAGGGTCGCCGTTGCCATCGGCCGAGGCGGGGGTCGCAGCCTCTGTCGTCTCCGGGGCGTCCGTCGGGTCCGAGCTAGCGACTGGCTCAGTGGTCGACGGAGCGTCGGCCGTCGCTGAGCTTGACTCGCCACCGCCGAGGTCGCCGACGAGAGGCGAAGAGGCGTCAATCTGGATCGGGGTGTCATCAGATGCGCCCCACGCCAGCCAGGCAATGGCACCGAACACGATGGCGATTAAGAGTCCAAATATGGCCAGAGCGACAATGACCTTCGCTGACCCATTGTCCTTTTCAAACGGATCGGCCTGTTGTGCCATGTTGTGCATGCGACGGGTCCCTCCTTCGCGAGCTTGTTACGACAATAGTTCGGCAACGGCAGCGCGTGACGCGGCGATCTCATCTTTTGACCCGAATGGGTTCGCGACAACGGTCGTTGCACCCGCATCAGCGAATCGTTGCAGGCCGGCGGCAATGGTTTCTTGGTCGCCGATGAGGGCAAGGTCTTCGGGGCCGCCGAGTCCTTCATTGTCGAGCATCGCTCGGTATGACGGCAGTTGGCCATAGATCACGTATTCCTTCGCCGCTCTGGCTTTCGCGGCGTCTACATCTTTGGTGACGCACACCGGTACCGCGGCAATGACAGCGGGCGCTGGTCGCCCAGCGGCTGAGGCGGCCTCGTTGATTACCGGTGCAGTCTGTTCGGCGATGGTGACCGGCCCCGTCATCCAGGTGACGGTGCCGTCCGCGTACCGTCCGGCGAGTTTTAGCATTTGGGCCCCGAGAGCAGCGACATAGACGGGTGGGGCAACGGCTGAAACCCCGAGCTGTCCGCGCCCGGTGACGAGTTCGCCGCCGTGAGAGACGCCTTCGCCGTGCAGCAACGGCATGAGTACCTTGAGGTAGTCGCTCATGTGCTTCACCGGTCGATCAAACGAGAGACCCCACATGCCTTCAACGACGGGCTTGTGCGAGAGGCCAATGCCAAGGTCGAGGCGCCCGCCGGCAACTTGGTTGACGGTTAGTGCTTGCTGGGCCAACGCCATTGGATGGCGAGGGTAGGTCGGGACGACCGCAGTACCAAGCCGAATCTCAGGGATATCGCGTGCAATCACAGCGAAGGCTGTGAGTGCGTCGAGATCGAATATCTGCGGCGTCCAGTATGACTTGAAACCAGCATCAGCTGCGGCCTGGATATCGGCGCGAAGCGCGTCGACCGTATTGGCAGATCCGAAGATGGCAAGGTTCATTTGAGTTCCTGTTTCGTGAGTGACCGGAAGGTATTGAATGACGACCTTAGGCGGCCTGAGATAGCGATTGGTAACCGGAGACCAGGTGACGTTTGGCCATCGACGCATGCTGCCAGCCCTTACCTTCATTGGTGGCGCGGGAACCGTTACCGGCAGCAAGACGCTACTCGAGGTCAGTGGCCGCCGAATTCTGATCGATTGAGGACTCTTTCAAGGTCGAAAGAAGCTGCGATTGCAGAACTGGGATCCGTTCCCGATCGACCCGGCGTCCATCGAGGCCGGGCATATTCTTGGTACCGCATCGATTGATCTTCATCTGCTCGAGCATGATCAACACCTGGTGTTTAGGGAATATCTCGGCCGGTCGAACCATCCGCTACCTGCGCCAATCGGAGACGCTGATGTTGTCGTAGTCGAGTCAACCTGCGGCGACGAGAATCACCCAGAGTACGACGCCTCGGAGATCATGGCTTCGGCCATCAACGAGGCGGCCAGCCGAGGGGGAGTAGTTGTCATTCCAGCATTCGCGGTCGACCGGACCGAGGTAGTGCTCTGGCATTTGAAACAGCTTTTTGCCGATGGCCGGGTTCTGGCGCTTCCCGTCTTTGTCGATAGCCCGATGGCACTACGGGCCCTCGAGGTGTACGCCGTTTCGACAGTCGAGCAGTCGACTCACGCTGATCAGGATGATCTCGTCGAGTGGATTGGTACGGCCTCGCAGAAACCTGTGGCTGTATATGTAAACCACGGCGAAACGCCAGGACCAGCCGGACTCGTCGACGCCCTTGCGGCCAGATCAGGCATTCTTGCAGTGATGCCTCAACAAGGAGAGCGCGTCATGATTGAGCCACGCGTCGGGCCGAGCTGATCTGACGATGATCATGACCAAGTGCTACAACGTCTGAATGGAAACCGAGAGTCAGACTCGCAGTAGCACCGAGCCAGAAACGACAGATGCACTGCGGGCCAAGTATCTCGCCGAGCGTGACAAGCGGCTGCGTGGGTCCGGCAACGATCAATACGTCGAGGTCGATGGCGACTTCGAGCACTACCTCGACGATCCGTACGTGGACGTTACGCCCCGAGAGCCGTTGTTCGATGAGGTGACTGTTGCGTTCATTGGAGGTGGCTTCGCTGGTCTGGTGACCGGAGCGCGGCTGAAAGAAGCCGGGATTGACGACGTTCGAATCATCGAGAAGGGCGGCGACTTCGGTGGTGCCTGGTACTGGAATCGGTACCCGGGAGCCCAGTGCGACACGGCAGCGTTCATCTACCTTCCACTGCTCGAAGAGACCGGTCATATGCCGACTGAGAAATACACTCACGCGCCTGAGATTCTGGAGCACTGTCGTCGAATTGGTCGCCACTACGGTCTCTACGAGAACGCGTGCCTTTCGACTGAGGTGACTGAGGTTGAGTGGGATGACGATGCGGCTCGTTGGCTCATCCGAACCAACCGAGGCGACGAGATGCGTGCGAAGTTCGTTGCCATCGGCCCTGGGCCCCTCCATCGCCCGAAGCTTCCCGGTATCCCAGGTATCGAGAGCTTCCAGGGGCACAGCTTCCACACAAGTCGGTGGGATTACGATTACACCGGCGGTGACCCGAGTGGCGGTCTGATGGAGAACCTGGTCGACAAGCGGGTCGGCATTATTGGCACTGGAGCGACCTCGGTGCAATGCATCCCTCACCTGGCCAAAGCCTGCCAAGACTTGTTCGTGTTCCAGCGGACACCATCGTCAATCGACGTCCGCAATAACCATGAAATTGATCCGGAATGGTTCGACACGCTCGAGCCCGGATGGCAGAAGGAATGGCTACTCAACTTCTGCACGTTGCAGACGGGCGGGTTCGCCGACGAAGACCTCGTCATGGACGGTTGGACTGATATTTCGCAGCGAATTCGCGATCGTGTCATTGCAAACGCCGAGAACGGTGCCGACTTCAGCCCGGCCGCGATGGAAAAGGCCTATCACGACAGTGACGATGAGAAGATGGCTGAGATCCGGGCCAGAGTTGAAGAGTTGGTCAACGATCCCGAGACGGCCGAGGCACTAAAGCCTTGGTACCGCCAGCTCTGCAAGCGACCGTGCTTTCACGATCAATACTTGCTGGCCTATAACGAGCCTTCAACCAGACTCATCGACACTGATGGCAAGGGGGTGGAGCGCATTGACGAGACAGGAGTTTTCGTTGGTGGCGTCCACTACGACCTTGATTGCCTGATCTATGCCTCTGGCTTCGAGGTTGGCACTGACTACACCCGCCGGGCCGGCTTCGACATGGTTGGTCGAGACGGTCGCAGGCTTTCCGAGCATTGGGCCGACGGGATGCAAAGCATGCATGGCATTCACGTCGAAGGCTTTCCTAACGCCTTCGTAGTTGGTCCGACGCAGGGCGCGAATCTCATCTCGAACATCCCGCACAACATGACTGAGGCTGGTATCACGATCGCCACAATCATCAATCATGCGATCGAGGTCGGAGCCGACGAAGTCGAGGTGACACCCGAGGCCGAAACGGCGTGGGTAGCCAAACTAGAGGCTGGCGGACGCACCTTTGGCGCCAACCCCGACTGCACCCCCGGTTATTACAACTTTGAGGGTCAAGATGCCGGTCGACGAGGTCTGCTCAACAGCCTCGGGTATCCAGAGGGGCCGGTTGCCTACTTCGCCTATATCGATGGCTGGCGCTCGGATGGCGAGTTCGCAGGCCTGGAGTTTCGCTCTCGCTAGCCCCGGCCTGCGTCCACTGAATGATTACTCTGCGGCGTTCTTGATCGCTTCGAGGTAGTACATGGTTTCTTCGCCGACATTTTGGGGGACGAAGTAGCCCTCTTGATTGGTGACCGTGTCCCAGTTTTCAGCAAGGCTTTCTGGGGTGAGGTTCTTATCCATGAAGCCAGGGGCCTCGCCGATGAAGATCTCGGCAACACGTCCGCCACCAACGGAGAATACGCGGCCTGTGGCCTCGCATTCTTCGCTGCTGAGGTAGGTGACCAATGGTGAAATTAGCTCTGGGCCGAGTGCGGCACCAAGCTGGTCACCGAGCAGGTCTTCGGTCATGCGGGTCATCGCCAAAGGAGCAATTGAGTTGGCCTTGATGTTGTACTTGGCCCCTTCGACGGCGAGCACGTTGGTGAAGCCAACGAGGCCCATCTTGGCTGCGCCGTAGTTGGCCTGGCCGAAGTTGCCGAATATGCCCGCAGCAGACGAGGTGCAAATAACCCGGCCGTATGCCTGCTCACGCATGAGCGGCCACGCCGCCACAGTGACGTAGTACGCACCACGGAGGTGCACGTCGATTACGGCGTCGTACAGGTCTGCTGTCATGTTGTGGAATGACTTGTCGCGAAGTATGCCTGCGTTGTTGACCACGATGTCGATGCGTCCGAAGGCATCGATTGCGCTCTTGACGATCGCTTCGCCGCCTTCTTTCGTTGCTACCGAGTTGGTGTCGGCTACGGCCTCGCCACCGGCAGCTTTGATCTCGTCGACGACGCGCTCGGCGGCGCCCTTGTCGCTACCGGTACCGTCGACGGCACCACCAAGATCGTTCACGACGACAAGCGCGCCCCGCGAGGCGAGCTGAAGGGCGTGCTGGCGA
This sequence comes from Acidimicrobiales bacterium, assembly GCA_037968895.1. Taxonomy (GTDB): domain Bacteria; phylum Actinomycetota; class Acidimicrobiia; order Acidimicrobiales; family SZUA-35; genus JBBKWJ01. The sequence goes on along the minus strand of JBBKWJ010000038.1, from coordinate 8,853 downwards.
CCAAGGCCACCACCGGCACCCGTGACGATGGCTACCTTGCCGTCAAATCCAAGTTCTGCACTCATATTTCTGATTTCTCCTTGTTAGATGCGCTCGATGATGACGGCGGGGGCCATTCCACCACCGGCACACATCGTGATAAGACCGAATTGACCGTCTCGACGTTCGAGCTCGTCGAGCACCGTACCGATAAGAATGGCGCCTGTGGCACCTATTGGGTGGCCGAGCGCCATCGCGCCACCGTTCACGTTGACTTTGTCTCGGTCGAGATCAAGGTCGCGCTGGAACTTCTCTGAAACGACGGCAAATGCTTCGTTGATCTCGAAGAGATCTATATCGTCGAGCGTGAGGCCAGCCCGTTCGAGCACTTTCCGGGCGGCAGGAACAGGTGCGTTCAGCATGAGCGTCGGATCGTCACCCATGTTTGCAGTGGCAACAATACGGGCCCTGGCCTTCAGCCCGTGTGCGGCAGCGTAGGTCGGGCTGGCGATAAGGAGCGCAGCGGCGCCATCGACCACGCCCGACGAGTTGCCCGCATGGTGCACATGGTTGATCTGCAGGTCAGGGAACTTCATGTTGACGAGTTCTCTGAATGTGCGATTGTCGCCATGGCGGTAGTCGGCGATCGCCTCGAAACTAGGGGAGAGCGCGGCGAGCGATTCCGCTGTGGTCTGCGGCCGTGGGAACTCCTCGTGGTCGAGGGCGAGCGTGCCGTCACGGTTAAAGACCGGAATCAGGCTCCGTTCGAAACGGCCTTCGGTGATCGCCACTGCGGCCCGGCGTTGCGACTCTGCGGCGTGAGCGTCCAGCGCTTCGCGGGAGATGCCTTCGAGTGTTGCGATTGCGTCGGCGCACACGCCCTGGTGCGGCTGGGGATGCAGCTCCTGGAGATGCATGTTGTTGGCCCCCATAGGCAGGAGGCCTGTCTTCGGCAGTGACATCATCTCGGTGCCACCGGCAACGACGAGGTCTTCCATCCCCGCCATTACTGCGTTGGCAGCGATGTTTGTTGCGGTGATGCCCGAACCGCAGAATCGGTCGAGTGTCATCCCGCTTGCCTTGATGTCGTATCCGGCATCGAGCGCACCCATTCGGCCGAGGTCACCACTTTGCTCAGAGACCTGGGAGCTCGTGCCCCACACAACATCGTCGACATCCGCGGTGTCGATGCCATTGCGCTCAGCGAGCGCGGCGAGCACGGTAGCGGCGAGGTGTTGTGGATGAAGATGAGCGAGCGAGCCTTTGCCTTGCTTTCCGATTCCCCGCGGCGTTCGACATGCATCGATAATTAGCGCATCAGGCATTGAAACTCCTCAGTAGAACTCAGCGGTCGATCGTAAACGACCCCACCATCATCCGCCATTTGACGTGATGTAGCGAGATTGTCGAACCCCGGAAACAGGCCGTTAACACGAAGCTCCTAGTCTCAGGTGGTGAACACGCCGTTGACATACTTGATTCGGATATGGCTGCCGGACCGACCGGGTGCCCTTGGGCGTGTCGCAACCCGCCTTGGCAGCCTTCGTGGTGATGTGATCGGTCTTGAGATAATCGAGCGTAGTGGTTCGCGAGCCATCGACGAGCTCGTCGTTTCGCTTCCTTCGTCTGTTTCGGTGGCATTGATAGCCAGAGAGCTCGCTGAAGAAGACGGTGTCGAGGTCGAGGACATTCGACTGATCGACGGATCGTACGATCCCGAGATCGAAGCGCTTGAGGTGGCAGCGGCGTTACTCACGACGCGAACCATCGCGGAGTTGCACGTCGCGCTATGTGAACACGTGCACCGATCCATCAGTTCAACGTGGGTGTGTGTCCTATCGTCTGACGGACTACTCCTGGCTGTCGCCGGCGAAGCGCCGGCGGCGGAGTGGATCGACGCCTTCGTTGCGGCGAGTCCGTCCGCCAACCGCTCATGTGATGCAGCTCAGCTCGATACTGAGTGGGTACAGCTCACATCACGGGGTGCCAGACTCGTGCTTGGACGCCAGTACGGTCTCGGGGCACGCGAGCGCCAACGACTTGTTGCCCTCGCTCGAATTAGCGATGCCTGGTCAGACCGTCTCAGCTGCTAACCCGAGGTCGCCGCTTCAGCCTGGGCTGGTCGTCCTGCAATGATGCCGTCGATGCCGAGGTCAACCAGGCTGCGGTAGAACGCTTCGTTCTCCTGTGTCTCCGGAGTGTCCATCCATACCCAGATCGGAAAGCCTTCGCTGTGGGCTCGGGCGACTGACTCGGCGTTCAGCACTTCAACACCGCCGAACACGGGCGGCACCTGAAGCACCCGGTGATAGGCCGCAAGCGGAACCCCTTCGAGAAGCCAGGCGGTGAGTTCGGCGACGCCAGGACTCGTGGCTACGTCCGGCGCAGCCTCGTGGAATGCGGTGATAATTTCGGAATCGAATGAGACGACAACCGTCGAGTCGACCCGGTCGAGTCGAATGAGCTCTTCGGCCAGCGCATTTCCGACTGCGAGTCCCTCAGCACCTTCACCTTTAATCTCGATGTCGAGCGGCAGCGTCGGAAACTTGGTTGCGACCTCTTCGAGGGTTAGTAGTCGGAAATCGTCGGCCGTGAAGCCAGCTGGGGGTGGCACCTCGCCCGTTCGCATGCCCCGATAAATCGATTCTTCGGCCGGTCGATCTTGACACGGCCAGCAGTCAAGAGTGAACCAATATGCCTTGTCGAGGGCCTGGAGCCTCGCAAGGTCGGTCTCGGCGACAACAAGGCTTTCGGGCGTAGTCTTTGCCGTGTCTGCATCGTGATGAACGACGAGGACCCCATCGGCCGTGAGTCGGACGTCCATCTCTAGAACGTCGGCTCCGGCCTCGACCGCAGATGTGAACGCAAACATCGTTGAGTGTGGAGCGTCTTGGTCGCCCCCGGCGTGCGGAATGTTGAGGACCCCATCGTTGGCCAAGAACTCGTCAACCGTTGGTGGTCTTGGCGCCTCGGTCGTGGTCGGCGCGGCAGTAGTTGTTGGCTTGGCTGTCGTTGCCAGAGTGGTCGTAGCCGTCGGCTCAGTGGAAACAGGCGAGTCTGGCTCGCGCGACGTCTCGACTGCCGTGCTTCCGCAAGCGCCTAGACCGAGCATGAAGGCTGCGGCGAGCGAAGTGAAGTTGGCGAATCTCATTGCAGCTCTCCCAGAATGTGTTTGAACGCTTCTGCGTCCTCTGGCCCTTGGACCGGAATCGAGAACTCGATGCGGTCAACACGGCGGGCGTAGCGATCGTTCAGCTTTTTGGCGATTTCGTCGTATGTGCCGAGCGTGGCAACGGTGTGCAACATCTCGTCAGTAACAAGCGTTGGCAGGTCATCCCATCGTTGCTCACGTGAGAGCGATGAGGCCTGCACCGCTATTTCACCCCAGCCATGGAGTTCGAAGGTGCGGCGGTATGACGGTGTCGACAGGTAAAACGCAACTCGCTCCCGAACTGTCTTGGTGACCTTCACGAGTGCGGCCGCAGTCGGTGCCGTACCGATGAGTGGCTTCATACATACTTCAACCTCGTCGACATCACGTGACGATCGAGCCGCTCCTCGCGCGATATTGGGAAGGACTTGTTCGTCGATGAACCGTGGTGTGCAGACCGGGTGGAGCCTGATGCCATCGGCAACCTCGCCGGCGACAGCGCACATGTGGGGTCCGATCGCGGCTACGTGGATTGGAATCTTTGGGTGATCGATTGGCCCTGGGTTAAAGAGCGGCACCATCAGGTTGAGCTTGTAGTGCTCGCTTTCAAAGTCGAGTTGGTCCCCGGTTTGCCAGCAGTTCCAGACCGCACGGGTGGCATTGATATAGTCCCGCATCCACGGTGCTGGCGCCGACCACGGGAGTCCATAACGTCGAGTGATGTGGGCCCGAACCTGCGAGCCGAGTCCAAGCGTGAAGCGGCCATTCGAGAGCTTCTGTAGCGACCAGGCCGACATGGCCACCGATGTGGGGCTCCGGGGAAACGCCATGGCGACCGAAGTTCCGAGGCCGATCGACGTTGTCGTCGTGGCGCCCAAAGCAAGCAGCTGAAACGGATCGTCCTTCGTGTCTTCGACGAGGATGGCGTCGAGGCCGACTTCTTCGGCGACAGCTGCCGTGGCTGCAAATTCTCGGATGTCGAGTGGCGTCTCCGGCTCGCGCAGGCCTGGATCAAGTTTGCCGAGTGGCAGGAGCGATTCGATCAGCACGGAGCTATCCAAAGGGCTCGACAGGCGTTGATGATCTGTGCGTCAGTCATGTTTCGCAATGTAAGTGTCTGTGCTGTTGACGGCAAGCCGGATGCGAGCGGATTGTCCTTAGATGGCCGTCGTTGTTAGCGTCACTCAACACCCCGAACCAGGAGCTCCTATGAAGATCAGCAACCTTTTTGACGTCAGCGGCAAGGTCGCAATTGTGACTGGCGGTTCGCGTGGTATCGGTGAGATGATCGCCGAGGGATTGGTGTCGAACGGAGTGCGCACCTACATCACGGCCCGCAAGGCCGAGGCGTGCGATGCGACAGCGGAGCGGCTCTCGGCGATCGGCGAGTGCATTTCTATTCCCGCCGACCTTTCGACGGCCGAGGGACTCGCTGCTTTCGTTGCAGAGTTCAGCTCGCGCGAGTCTTCGCTCGACATCCTTGTCAACAACGCTGGCGCCGCATGGGGCGCACCGCTTGGTGAGTTCCCCGAGAAGGGTTTTGACAAGGTGATGGACATCAACGTGAAGGCGCCCTTCATGCTGGCCCAAGCGCTCTTACCCCAGCTCAAGGTGAACGCGACTCCCGAGAATCCCGGTCGGATCATCATGATCGGGTCGATTGACGGCATCAAGGTGCCTTTTGGCGACAACTTCTCATATTCTGCATCGAAAGCTGGCATCCAGATGCTTGGCCGTCACCTCGCCAAGTTCGTTGTTGGCGACAACATCACGGTTAACTCCATAGCACCGGGGCCGTTCGAGTCCCAGATGATGGCGTACGTGTTGACCGACGATGAGGCGAGAAAAAGGGTGGCGGCCATGGTTCCTCGTGGGCGCATCGGGTCGCCCGAGGACGTTGCTGGCACCGTGATCTACCTCAGCTCAAGGGCGGGGGCCTTCCTAACCGGGGCAACGATTCCTGTCGACGGCGGCATCAGTTCCCTGGCTTAGCCGTACATTCGTTACGTGCCAGACTCGCCTCCGACAACTGAAGAACTACGCCAGCGTCTCCTCGAAACGACCAGCTTCTTGCAAGAGATTGCCGCATCAAAGGCCTTGCTCGAGGATTTATCGGTCGATGAGCGTACGGCGTTGCTCAATGCAGCCGGAGACGTGTTCTGTCGCGACCCGGAAGAACGGCGCTTGCGGGCCAAGGCTCGGCGGCGTAAACGGCGGGCCGACAAACTTCGCCAAGACGACGTGGCCCTGGGTGAAACGGGCATCCGTTCACTTCGTGATAAGCCGGTGTTCACGACCCCTAACGTCTTTCCGCCCGATGCCTTCGTGCAGGATGATGGCGACGAAGACGTCGAAACCGTCGAAGAGCAGCATTGCTATGTCTGCAAGATCAAATACAACAAGCTCCACCACTTCTACGATCAGCTTTGTCCTTCATGCGCTGCCTTCAACTTCGGTAAGCGTGCCGAACTCGCTGACCTGACGGGCACCGTCGGCATACTCACCGGAGGACGAGTCAAAATTGGTTATCAATCTGGGATCAAGCTGCTTCGCTGCGGGGTCGACCTGATCGTCGTTACACGCTTCCCCCGTGATGCGGCCGCTCGGTATGCAGCTGAGGCCGACTTCGACGAGTGGGGCGATCGGCTTCAGATCTTCGGTCTCGACCTACGCCACACGCCGAGCGTCGAAGCCTTCTGCAGCCATGTGCTCTCGACCCGAGATCGGCTTGACTTTATTGTCAACAACGCATGCCAGACAGTCAGGCGGCCCCCCGACTTCTATCGCCACATGATGGAAGGCGAGGAGGCCGCGATCGACACGCTTGACGACGACGTGCTTTCGCTGGTTGGCGGATACGAGGGGCTCCGGGGCTACAACATGCTCCCGACGGCCGGCGACTCAAACGGTATTGCGGGGCTCACTCATGCTGCCCTCCTTTCACAGACGCCGCTGCTGCCAGGCGAGTCTGAAGCCCAGGGTGCACTGTTCCCCGAAGGCCGCCTCGACCAAGATCTCCAGCAGGTCGATCTTCGAGATCGCAACTCGTGGCGACTTCTGCTTCACGAGGTTTCGACCGTTGAATTGTTAGAGACCCAGCTGGTGAACGCGGTGGCGCCCTTTGTTCTCAACGCGCGCCTCAAGCCGCTAATGGAAAAGACGCCAGGCGCCGGCAAGCACATCGTCAACGTGTCGGCGGTGGAAGGCCAGTTCTACCGCCGCTATAAGACGACAAAGCACCCTCACACCAACATGGCAAAGGCTGCGCTCAACATGATGACTCGCACCTCGGCTACCGACTATCTCGGTTCGGGGATCCACATGAACAGCGTCGACACTGGGTGGGTCAGCGATGAAGACCCCGTTGAAATCGCCGAGCAGAAAACGGCGGAGCATCGTTTCCATCCGCCGCTCGACATTGTCGACGGTGCGGCGAGGATTGTTGACCCAATCATCGATGGCGTCAATACTGGCACTCATGTCTGGGGCCAGTTTCTGAAGGACTACAAGCCGACTGATTGGTAGTCGGGCTTGAGAAGCCGTCGCCTAGGGAAAGGTCCGAGCGAACGACTCAACAATCGCCGATGTAACCGACTTGCGGTGTCGGAGCATGAATTCGGCATGGCCGCCAGAGAGCACGTGTAGGGAACTACCCGGCCAGTGTTCATGTAGGGCACGTGTTGCCGCCAAGGGAACGAAGCCGTCGCCAGCCGCTGCAAGAATGACAGCCGTCGAATGGTGATCGAGAACCGGCAACCGCAGAGCGCTTGCCTGGTTGAACAGCGATGCGAGTCGGACATGCGGCTGTGGCCGGAGCGCGTCCCAGTCGACAATCTTGCTGATAGCGCCATCCAAGAAGACGGGACCGGGGGAGTGCGACGCCGCAAACGCAGTGACGGCGACGGGAAACGGCACCGTCGCAGAAGTGATAGCGGCGATGTTGCCACCCATCGAGAACCCGGCGATTCCGCGATTCGGATGACCAAGCGAAGCAAGAATTGATCGCGACTCGACCAGAGTGGCATGGCCAAGCTGAGCGAACGCAGCGACGGTCCTGATTGCTTGTCCGCCAATTGGCGCGGATCGACGTGAACCGTAGTGAGCGGCCTCGAGCAGCAATGACTCGAAGCCAACCTTCGCCAGGCTCTGGGCGAGTCGACGACGTCGCACGAAGCCCTCATCGTTCCACGACGGGAGAAGCAGCACCACTCCGCTTGGCTTGTCCGCAGGGCTGATCCGCTCTACGACGACCGTGTTGCTCTGATCTGGTAAGAACGCGGCCGCGGGAGAAGCGAATTCGGCACGACTGATGGTGATCTCGCGGCTCCAGCTTCTTGGCGAGTCTGTTTGCTCCCAGTTGAAATCGACCGTCTCAATCGCGTCCGCCGGAGTAATCGCTTCTGTTAAGAGGCCCGAAGCTCTTGTGTCGCCCCACCCGCCGCTGAACGCAAAGGTGCGTTGACGACGGAGGCGGAGCAGGGTCGGAGCGATTCGGTCGATTCGCGATTCAGCCACCGGCCGGGTACTCGACGCGTGTTGTATAGATGATTCCTTCACCCTTGTCCGCCACATCAGCGGGGTCTGAACCGGGCGCAGTGAGTATGAAGAGCGTCTTCCCGTCAGCGCCGCCGAGCATGCATGCGAATGTCCCAGTTCCGGTCGAAATCTCGTTGGTGATCTCGCCCCCTTCAACGACTCTGACAACGCGGTTGTTCGCGGCGTCGGCAAACCAGATTCCTCCCGCGTTATCGAGCGTGCAACCGTCGGGCGCGCATCCAGGTACCGATGCCCAAACTCTTGGATTGGAAAGCGTCGCGTCGTCGGCAATGTCAAACGCCTGATATTGACCACCGAATGTTTCGCCAACAATAAGAGTTGCGCCATCTGGGGTAATCACTGAACCATTCGGAAAGACCAATCCGCTGGCCGCGACCTCGACCGAGCCGTCTGCTCGGACCAAAGCAAGATCTGATGGGGCAATCCCGTCGAAGCCAAGGCGCTCTAGGTCCCAGCCGAAGTTGCCGACATAGGCGTTACCGGATGCGTCCACGATCATGTCGTTGCAGTGCCAACTTGCGATGTCTGACAAGTCGGCGTGTTCGGTGAGCGACTCTCCATCAAATCGGAGTACCTTCCGATCAGTCATGGAGACGATGAGCATTGAGCCGTCTGGCATCCAGCCGAGACCAGACGGTTGCCCCGGAACTTCGACGATGGATTCGCGAACTCCATCGCTGCCAATTGAATACACGGTGTGCTGGTAAAAGTCTGAGTACCAGAACTTACCGTCATGCCACCTGGGTCCTTCCCCGAAGTCGACTCCTTCTGCAAACACACTGAGGTCACTCATGGATGGAGTCTGGCATCCTGCGTCGGCGATGACCATCTGCGACGACAGGATCTGGTGAGGGCGACCAGCGTGCCCGGTAAGGTGTGGCCGTTGTCAGTCGTCGATGGGCCGAGATGAGCATGCCTAACATCAACACCAAGCCAGGCCTAGTCGCAACCGTGAGCGCCGTATTCCTGACCGCGTGCTCAGGCATCTACGGTTTGCTGCGGACCGATGCTGGCCAACTCGTTCCGAGCGAGTTTGGGGCCGATGGCCAACCGATCGCGTTCGGCAGTCGAGCTTCAGTATTTTTCACCCCGGTCGCGATCGTTTTGGTGCTTGGCCTTGTTTTGGCGGCAATCCCGCTCCTAGATAGGAAGGGAACTGGTTTCGC